>JAGMDK010000264.1 GCA_023128695.1 Phycisphaerae bacterium | reverse complement strand
AGCCGCGGCTCGGCAGGAGCCTCGCTCTCCCGTCGGACGCCAGATGTTTTCTGAAACGGCTCTAGCTCCCTTAGTCACGACGCAAAAGCGTTGCTCCTTCGGGATGACGCTGGCGTGTGCTCTAAGTGCATATCCTGGTTGACAGAGGTGTATAGGGTTGGGACAATCCCCTCCATCTGCTGGAACGGCGCATGCGAACAATCATTATAACTGCCGAAGAGACAAATTCTTACGTTTCCAGGCTCACAGAGGCGGCGCAAGCCTTGCGTGAGGGTGCGCTAGTTGTGTTTCCAACGGAAACTGTGTACGGCGTGGGTGCAAATGCAACCAACTCGGCCGCGGTCATGAAGCTGCGCGAAATCAAGGCGCGGGCCGGCACGCAGCCATTCACGGTCCATTTAGGGGCTCGGAAACACGCCCGCCGCTTTTTATCGGCGCCAACTCCGCTGTTTCGGCGGTTGGCGCGCAAGGGATGGCCGGGACCGCTTACGCTGATCGGCGCGGAGCCGCGGCCCGAGGACACGGAAATTGCCCAACGGTTTCCGGCCGCTCAACTTGGCGAGATCTACCACGATGGGCAAATTGGGCTGCGGTGTCCGGACCAAGCCGACGCGGCGCGGCTGATATGCGAATCGGACGTGCCGGTCGTGGCCAGCAGCGCGAATCGGAGCGGGACGCCGCCGCCTTTCGATCTGCACGAAGCCCTGCGGGGTCTCGAGGGCCAGGTGGCCTACGCCATCGACGCGGGCCGCACGCGGCACAACGCCGCCTCGACCATCGTTGACGTTAGCCGTAACTCCTTCAAAATACTACGGTTGGGCGCGGTTGACGAACGCACGATTGAACGCCTGGCACGCAGCGAGGTGCTGTTTGTGTGCACCGGCAACTCGTGCCGTTCGCCGATGGCTGAGCATCTCTTCCGGCACGAGTTGACCAAGCGGCTTTCGCTTTCAATCGAGTCACTGGCAGCGGCCGGCTATCATGTGAGTTCGGCGGGGACGCTGGGGATCATCGGAGCGAGTGCGTCGTCGGGGGCGCTGGAGGAGATGGCCCGGCGCGGGATCGATGTCGGGGAGCACTACTCACAGGCCCTGACGGCGGAGTTGGTGCAGCGGGCCGAGCGGGTTTATTGTATGTCGCCCGAGCACCGCCGAGCGGTCTTGGATTTGGCTCCGGGGGCGGCCAGTCGCGTGGCGTTGCTGGACCCGGCGGGTCCGGTCGCGGACCCCATCGGCGGAGGAGCCGAGGAATATCGCGCCTGTGCCGAGCATATTGAGCGTGCCCTGAGCACCCGGCTGGAGGAGTACCTGAATGAAGATCGCGATTGGTAGTGACCATCGCGGGTATGAGGCCAAGGAACGCATCAAAGCGCTCTTGAGCGACATGGGCCTGGAGATCGAAGACCACGGCGTCCACGCCAAACAGGCCGCCGATTATCCCGATACGGGATTCGCGGTCGCGATCCAAGTGGCGAGGGGACAAGTCGAGCGCGGCATTCTGTTCTGCGGCAGCGGCATCGGAATGTCGATCACCGCCAACAAAGTGTGCGGCGTGCGGGCGGCATTGTGCCACGACGAATTGACCGCCCAAATGGCCCGGCGACACAACGATTCCAACGTGCTCTGTCTGCCGGCGGACCTGGTGGGTGACGCCCTCATGCAGGGCATTGTGCGCGGTTGGCTCACGACCGAATTCGAGGGCGGGCGGCACGCCAGGCGGGTGGAGAAGATTATCGAGTACGAACGACAACACCACAAAGGTGATAAGGTGATAAGGTGATAAGGTCTAGTTTCCAGTTTCTAGTTTCTAGATGTAGCGTCCGGGCTCCGTACCGGACGTCGTCTTGGAAGAGCGTTTCCCGTGTTCTACGTCCGGGACAGAGCCCGGACGCTACAGATCACTGGTGCGAGAATCCTTTCTCGCACACTCAAGCTATCAGCAATCAGCTTTCAGCGGTCAGCATTCAGCTTTTACGCTGATCAGCGAGTAAGTGCTTAACCTCAGTCATGTGCTCAGGCTGCTCCGAATAACACGCTATTTGTGACATTT
>JAGMDK010000263.1 GCA_023128695.1 Phycisphaerae bacterium | reverse complement strand
AGGCTCCTGCCGAGCCGGAGGCGCCCGCGGGAGGGCGAGGCTCCTGCCGAGCCGGGGGCGCCGCGGCTCAGCGGGAGCTTCGCCCTCCCATAGACAGCGTAGGGGGCGCTCTTTACCGAAGAGGAACAGTAGTACCCGATCGAACCGTCCGGCCCAGTCGGACTCGTGGTGGCGACCGTCGGCGACTTCTTCATAGTGATAATCCAAGTCTGGTCGGCAGCCGCGGGCTGCCAGGATTTTGACCAGTTCGCGACAGTCGGCGGCATATTGCGAGACGCCGGCCGGTTCACGCTTGGGCCCCTCCTCCAGGCCGGTGTCGATCCATATTTTGAGCGGCTGCTCGGGCTTGTTTTGACGGACATATTCGATTACAGCCCGGTCGGCCCACCAGAGGGCCGGGGAGATGACGCCGGCGCGGCTGAAAACGTGCGGATACCTGTGGACGGCGTAGAGGGAGATCAGGCCGCCGAGCGAGGAGCCCGCGATGCCGGTGTGCGCGCGGCCGGTCCGCGTGCGGTAGGTTTTGTCGATGAAGGGCTTCAGCGTATCCACAATGAAGGCCAGATAGGCCTCGCCGTCGCCACCCGCGTTGCGACCGGCATCGTGAAACGGCGTGTACTCGTCCATGCGGTCGGCGTTGTTGTAGATGCCGACGATGATCAGCTCGCGAATCAGACCCGCCTTGATCAGCCGCTCGGCAGTCTCGTCCACCTGCCACTCGATGCCGGTGAACGACGTCTTGGCATCGAAGAGGTTGTTCCCGTCGTGCAGGTAGAGCACCGGATAGCGCTGCTCCGGATGGTCCTTGTAGCCCGGCGGCAGGTAGACCATGATGGTGCGCTCGTTCTTGAGTTGGGGCGAGCGGAAGGCTTGGTGAGAGCGGATCTCGCCGGTCAGGGTGCTTTCGCGTGTCGGGGCCGGCTCGTCGGCGGACGGCCCGAGTTGGACGCGGCGCCGTTTGGACGCGGGGTGGCCGGCCCAGCGGGCAACATGGTTCACCACGACCTGCTCGTCCGGCCTTTTCCCGATCTTGAACGTGCGGTTGGGAATCTCCTGGCCGTCCGGGGACTTTTCAACCGTGGCCCACGAGCCCGCCCGCGTGAATTTGTATTCGAGGAGCAGCCCGGCCGGGAACTCGAACGTCGCGCTGTACACGCCGGGGGCGACGCGCTTCAGCGGCCGACCCTGCTCCTTCCATCCGTCGGCCGCTGAGGACAAAAAGATTCGCTCCGGCTGATCCTGGTTGTAGTCCGGCACGATGACGACGAACTGGACGTTCTTCATCTCGGCGCCGGCGAGTGGGACGAGCAAGCCGCATAGCAGCACGATCACTAGCACGATTCGCATGGCGGGACTCCACGGACAAGCGCTCAACTATATATTCTAGTGCTCCGTTACGTCTCGATTGATGGATAATCGTTGTTTGGGTGGCACACATTCCGATCGATACACAACCTGTCAAATCAGCGTTGACAGAGCACTACTCCGTTGCCAAAGTCGTCGCAGCCCGATTCCAGTAGCGTCGAAGGTCCGGCGCTACATTTTTGCGCCGGACTGTTACGGCTGCCTCGGTCGGCGGCCGGCCAGCAGGGCATTGAGTCGCTTGCGAGCCTCGGCGTGGCCGGGCTCTCGCCGCAGGACCTCTTGATATTCCGCGACGGCCTCGTCGTGCCGGCCCACATATTGCAGCGCAATGGCCAAGCCCATGTGAGCCTGCACCAGATCCGAAGCGATCCGGAGGGCGGTTCGATATTCGGCGATGCCCTCATCCGTTCTTTCGAGACGCATTAACGACAAAGCCAGGTCGGCATGAAGCCGCGCGTTGTTGGGTGCCAGTCGCAACGCCGCGCGATATTGTGCGGCGGCCGCATCCAATTGGCGTTGGCTACTAAGTGCCCTGGCAAGGCTATCGTGGGTCGCAACCATCATTTCCTTCGGCACATCATCAGACTCACGGCTGAGCTCCAGCACCTTGATATAATGTGTGATCGCCTCATCGGTCTTCCCCGCGAGCAGCAGCAGGTTGCCGAGATTGGCGTTGCCTTCGACGTTGTCCGGATCAAGCCGCAGGGCCTGACGAAGAAGCGGCAGGGCTTCATCATGTCGTTCGATTGAAATCTGCCGATAGGCCGCGCCGAAGTACAGCTCGGGCTCGAAGTCCTGCTCTTCCGCGGGGAAAGGTCCCGGGAACAGGGAGAGCAGAACAACCCCGGCCGACACGCCCGCCATCACGCCCAGCCGCGGCCAGCGTTGTGCTTGAATCGCCTGGATGACGGCCAGACAGCCGGCGGCGGCCAGAATGCACAACGCCGGCAGTATCGGCACGCGATAGCGCGCGGAAATGAAGACCAGAATGACCGCCAGCGGGTAGAACACGACAAAGAGCAGGAGCGGCAGGGGTAGCCGTCGCCAAGTATACACCACCCCCAGAACCGCCAGGGGCAGGAGGACCCCGAACGGGAAGCCGAAGCCGGACACCTTCCAAGTCAGCACGCGCTGCATGAGGGACCATTGATGATATAAGTAGATGTCCACATTACGCGGGATTTCCCTGGAACTGACAAACTGCACGGCCTTGCCCAGCAGACCTCCTAAAAAGTCAAGCGGCTGGGAAAAGATGTACTCTCGGGTCTTTTTGTAAAAGAACTTCTGTTGTCCCCAGGGATCGTGGATGCCGTGCTGGGCGGGAAGCTGAGCCAGCTCGTCCCACTCTTTACCCGGGCGCAGCGAGATAGAGCCGCGCGTGTCCGGATTGTTGCCGACGTAGAAGTTGATACCGCCGGAGGCGGGCAGGATGTGTAATTGAGCTGTATTCATAATCGTAGAACAAATCGATCCCACCGATATCGCAATCGGCAATGCGCCGGCAGCTAGGGCCAACGCACCGCAAGTGGTGCGTAGCCAACCATCCTCTCCGCGAAGCATTGTGGTGGCTAACCATGCGCAACCCCAGAAGAAAAACGGCAAAAAAGTGGGACGCGTGATAATACATAATATACCTGCTACACCGAGTAAAAAGCATAACAGCGTACTGAGCCAGATGGGTCTCTTCACCCCGGCATGCACGAAGAGGAGCAGCAGGATGACCGACCAGAAGGCGGCCCACCCGCTGGCGACAAGTTCCGCCTCGAAGAAGATCAGCGGTCCGCACAGGGCCGTGAATAGGCCGGCCAGCACGCCGGTGCGGCGGTCCAGGATGCGTTTCCCGAGGATGTAAGTTAACATGCAGGTGACAGCGCCCAGCAGCACCTGAAGAATCCGGGTACCAGCGACGGAAGCATCGTTGAAACGGTAAACGATGGATAGGAAATACGGGTAAAAAAACGGCTGCCAGAAGAAATCCCGCTTCATGCCCTCGCCGAACGCTACGGAGCGGGCCAGCTCGTCGTAGGTGCGCGAGTCGACGATGGGGATGTCGTAGGTGGGGCTATCCGAAAGGTCCACGAGGTAAACGAGCCGGACCAGCAACGCGACGGCGAAGATCCCCACGCCGATCCAGAAGCCGCTCCAATTCCTTCGTGCGGGCATATCCTCTTTGCCGCCACGCGCCGCGCGCTCGGCCTTACGTTTGGCCTGGCCGGTATGTTTGGCTTTCGCCCGCGTCATGTTGTGACTTTACTTGCCGAGCAGCCGCGGTTCAAGCCATGCATCGTCCACCGGCGTGGCACGGCTGTGTCAGCCGTGCATTGGCGCATCGACGGCCGGCCTACTGCGAGCGAGAGCACACGGCCGACACGGCCGTGCCACCCGACGTGGGTAACCAGTCATTTCTCGCACCCCCTCTCGCAGGATTCCTATCCTGTACTACCGGCTCGAACGAGCAGTTTTTCGCTGGATGTTGGGGTTTGGTTTGAGTATTCTGGTTTGTATTGGGCCCCTTTAAGGAGTTTTATTGGATCAGCCTAACGGACTTGTGCATGAGGAGGTCTACAATGCGCTGGAGTGTACGAATTGGGCTTGGACTTGCGGTGTGCTTGATCTGCGTCCCCGCTGCTTTCACAGCGGAAAAACAGATCACGGCGGAGTACTCATTTGACCGTCCGACCATCTCTCAGGTGAATATCGGGCGTGTGCAGTATGACCGGATTCACATGCCGGGTGTTCCGAATTGCGGTAATGCCGGGCAGCCGGCGTTGCCCGCCGATGGAGCACGCATCCTGCTCCCGTATGGCACGGCGGTCGCGAGCATCGAAGTCGTGCCGAGCGAGATGGTCTCGCTCGGCAGTGGTTTTATGATCGAACCGGTTTCGCCCGGCGTGCCGTTGTCGGCTGATCCGGGGTCGGCCGAGCTCCCGACGCCGGACCCCGCGATCTATGGTGCGGACCGCCCCTTCCCGGGGGCGCTCCACGAGGAAATCGGCACGCAGGGTTTCCGGGGCCATCAAATCCTGGTGTTGAAGCTGCACCCGGTTCACTACGTGCCCACGTCCGGGGAGCTGTACTACTACCCCCGCCTGACGGTGATGGTGAACACGATCGCCACCGGCCGATCTCCCGCGCTGTATCGAGGGCTGGCCGGAGACAACGCGGAGGTTCGGGCCAAGGTTGACAACCCGGGGATCGCCGCCACTTACGCCGTCTCGGGCTTCAGGGGCGTAAGAAGTTTCGAGCTGTTGATACTCACCACGCCGACGCTGGCCGACAGCTTTGTGCCGCTCAAGGATTTTCATGACACCCATGGCATCCCCACCGAGATTCACACCACGACCGATGTCGGCAGCACCAACCCCGACGACGTACGCGACTATATCAGCGACCGATATTACAATGACGGGATCACCTATGTTCTCATCGGCGGCGACGATGACGTCATTCCGGCCAAAGACCTCTACGTGGTCAGCGATCCGGGCCCCTGGCCGTACATCGAATACAACATGCCGGGCGACCTCTACTTCGGCTGCCTGGACGGCACCTGGAACTATGACGGCGATTCGTATTGGGGTGAACCCACCGACGGGCCCGGCGGCGGAGACGTCGACCTGATCGCCGAGGTCTATCTGGGCCGGGCGTCGGTCGGCAACACGACCGAGGCCGCCCGTTTTGTGAACAAGACCCTCTGGTACCTGACCGGACAACATGCTTATCCGGAGAAAGCCCTGCTGGTCGGCGAGTACCTCGGCTTCGGTGGACCGTCGGAGTACGCCGGCGACACCTTGGATGAGCTGGCCGACGGCTCGAGCGCCCACGGCTACACCACCGTTGGCATACCTTCCAGCCTATATGCCATTGACAAACTCTACGAGCGCGACTGGCCCGGCCATAGTTGGCCGCAGTCCGAGTTGGTGACGCGTATCAACAGCGGCTTGCACCTCCTGAACCACCTCGGCCACGGCGCTCCGGACTACGCCATGAAGCTCTATAACAGCGATATTACGACCCTGCTGACGAACAACGATCTCTGTTTCGTCTACTCGCAGACCTGTTCGGCCGGCCATTTTGACGGCACGGACTGCTGGGCGGAGACGGCAAACATCAAGACGGATTACGGTGCCTTCGCGGTCGTCATGAACGCCCGGGCGGGCTGGGGCGACTGGAACACCACCGACGGCGCCTCGCAGCGGTTTAACCGTGAATTCTGGGACGCCGTGTTCAACCCCGCTGAAAACATGCCGGAACTCGGGCGGGCCAACCAGGATTCCAAGGAGGACAATCTCTACCGGATCAATCAGGACTATATGCGCTGGATCACCTACGAATTGACTGTGTTCGGCGATCCGACGCTCGCTTTTGGGGAGGTGACCGGCCTGCGCGTCAGCCCCTCCACCGCGCTCAACGCGGAAGGCGACGCCGGCGGGCCGTTCACGCCTGATAGTATTATCTACACGCTTGAGAACGCGAGTGAGATTGGGATCAACTACAACGTGACCCACAGCGCGTCCTGGGTGACGGTTACGAACGAGTCGGGCTACCTGCCTCCCGAAGGCACCGCCCAGGTCACGGTCTCGATCAACTCCGAAGCGAACTCGTTCGGCAACGGTTACTACACCGACACGGTGAACTTCATCAACACGACCACCCACGAGGGTGACACCAGCCGTAGCGTCAACCTCAAGATTGGTGTCCCGAGCGTGCAGTACAGCTTCCCGCTGGACACCAATCCCGGCTGGACGATGAATGGCGAGTGGGCCTTCGGTCAGCCCACCGGTCAGGGCGGCACCAACTACGGCGGCCCGGATCCCACCAGCGGCGCGACCGGCAGCAACGTCATCGGCGTCAACCTCAACGGGGATTACTCTCTCACCCCCGGCGGCCCGTATCACGTCACGCTCGGCCCGTTGGACCTGACCGCCGTCGCGGAGGTTGATTTGCGGTTCCAACGTTGGCTCAACACCGACTATCAGCCGTACGTCTACGCCACCCTGGAGATGTCGACCGACGGCAGCACCTGGCAAACGCTCTGGCAAAACGGCAGCCAGGAAGTCGCTGATTCGAGTTGGAACGCGATGGCTTATCCCGCCCCCGCGGCCGAAGATCAGGACACCGTCTACTTCCGCTGGGGCTACCAGGTCAACGACGGTGCGTGGGCTTACTCCGGCTGGAACATTGATGACATTGAGATCTGGGGCTTGGCCGTCGCCCCGCCGCCGGTCTGTCGCGGGGACAGCAATTGCGACGAGTGGATCAACTGGCGAGATATCGGCTTCTTTGTGGCGGCGCTGAACGACGACGTGGCGGCGTGGGAAGCCATGTTCCTGCCCGGCACGCCGACCTGCTCGTTCGACAACAACGACGTAAATGATGACGGCACGGTCAATTGGCGTGACATCGATCCCCTCGTCACCCTGATGAATACGACTTGTCCGTAAAGCCGGGTTAAATAGTCAAAAAGGGGGTATCCGGTTGACGCA
>JAGMDK010000262.1 GCA_023128695.1 Phycisphaerae bacterium | reverse complement strand
CCACCCACTACGTTGACGCTCACCCGCCACCGGGCCACCCGGTTGGGCCACCAGCCGAACCGTATCACAACGGGCACCTCCAAGCGATTTTTCGTTACAATTGTCGACAATGTAACCCTATTTGGTGCCCCCAAAATGTGTGACCACACCCCCCACCAACGCGGCGAACTCGAGTTCATCCGGCGACTGCGGCCACTGCTCGCCCCGTCAGCCGCCGATCCGGCTCTCAAGGCCGACCTCCGCTCCCCGTTCGTTGACTTCGGCGACGATATGGCCGCCCTTGCGCCCACAGACCCCCCGCTGCTGTGGACGGTTGACATGCTCATGGACGGCGTGGATTTCGACTCCCAGACCCATGACTGGACCGCGATCGGACGCAAGGCGATGGCGGTCAATCTGAGCGATTGCGCCGCCATGGCCGTGGAGCCGATCGCCGCCCTCTGTGCCGTTTCGCTGAGCAATACGCTTACGATGGATAACGCGCTCGATTTGCTGCGGGGAGCCCACGAATGCGGACTCCGTTTCGGCTGCCCGGTTGTCGGCGGAGATACAAACAGTTGGGACGCCCCCACCGCCATCAGCATCTCCATCGCCGCCCGCGCCCTGCCCGGGTGCCATCCGGTCTGCCGCGACGGGGCCCGCCCCAGCGACCTGATCTGGCTGACGGGCCGCGTCGGCGGCTCGATCCTCGGCCGGCACATGACTTTTGAACCCCGCCTTGAAGCCGCCGTGCGGATCAGCCGCGGCTTGCACCCCCATGCGATGATCGACATCAGCGACGGCCTGTCGCTCGACCTCGGGCGCATTCTGGAGGCTTCCGGCTGCGGTGCCGTGCTGGAAGAGGCCGCCCTTGACGCCGTCATCCACCCCGACGCCGTTCGCCTTTCCGCCCAGGACGGCCGCCCGCCGCGGGAGCACGCTCTGCATGACGGGGAGGATTTCGAGCTCATCGTCGTGCTGTCGCCTGCTGCGTCACAACAGGACTGCGAGCGGCTGAACCTTCTGCCACTCGGCCGCATCACCCCCCAGTCCGGCCTGTTCCTTGAAACCGCCACTGGTGAACGCCGACCCATTCCCCTCCGTGGCTGGGAGCACTTCCGATGAAGCCGTGCTTCGAGCATACCTCCCGGAGTCCCGCCCAGACCCTCGCCCTCGGACGGGCACTCGGCCGCGGCCTCCGCTCCGGGGATTTCGTGGCCCTCACCGGCCCGCTTGGCTCGGGAAAGACGCAGTTGATCAAGGGCCTCGCCGTCGGCCTCGGCGTCCCCGAGGACGAGCCGGTAGTCAGCCCCACCTTCGTGCTGATCCGCGAGTACGTTGGGCACCTAACGCTTTACCACATAGATGCTTATCGCCTAGGTGGCGCTGAAGAGTTGTTCTCACTGGGGCTTGACGAGATGGTCGCGGAACCCGACGCCGTCGTGGCTGTTGAGTGGGCCGACCGCACGCCGGAAGCGATTCCGGAATATGCCTGTTGGATCGATCTTGCTCATGTCGGCGAAGAGGCGCGTCGCATCCGCATTCGCTGGGCCGATCGCGAGCGACTGGCTGACTTTCGCACCCGCCACATATAATGGTCACCCCCTCGCACCCGGGTCTGCGACAGAAACTGCGGGCATCTCGTGC
>JAGMDK010000261.1 GCA_023128695.1 Phycisphaerae bacterium | reverse complement strand
GCTCGACTTTCGGCTGATCGCTGACCGCTGAATGCTTACTTAATAATAAACAATCTGCATAACGGATCAGTTCAGCCGTTTGCAACAAGTCACGTGTAACGGAGCACTACTGCTTTGCCACAGTTGATTTGATGGGCTGCGTATCGATCGCAATGTGTGCCACTGCTCTTGAGCAGTGCTCAGCTTCACCGAGTACACCGAGATCGTTAAGAAACACTGCTCAAGAGCAGTGGCACACCAACCCATCAATTGAGTAGTGGCAGAGCACTACACTGGTGCCGTAGGTCAATCGAGAGGGTCTGGTTCCGGCTCAGGTTCCGGCTCCGGCTCGGGTTCAGGTTCCGATTCAGGTTCGGGTTCCGGCTCGAGTTCAGGTTCGGGTTCCAACTCGGGTTCGGGCTCAGGTTCCAGTATGGGTTCAGGTTCAGGTGCTGGTCGGGGCTCCGGTTGCGGCGCGGGCTCCCGCCGGGGAATAGGTCTTGTAATGGGCTTCGGTTCCAGCTTGGGTTTCAATTCCGGCCGGCGCGGCTTCGGCGAAGGAGGCTCGGCGGGCTTGGCCTCTCCGTCTTCGCCGAGGCGATATGCCCGCTTGATCATCGGCGGGCTGATCGGCAGCGACCTTTCCGCCCGCACCTTTGGGTTGGGGCGCGTGGAGAGCATTTTGATGCGATCCGCGACGTCCAGACCCTCGACAACCTTCCCGAAAACGCAATAGCCCCAGCCGTCACCTTCAGGGCACTCCGGGTCCAGCCCGGGATTGTCTTTCACGTTGATGAAAAACTGCGTCACGGCCGAGTGCGGGTCCTTGGCGCGGGCCATGGCGATCGTGCCGCGCAGGTTTTTCAAGCCGTTCTTGGCCTCGTTCCGGATGGGGGCGCGCACCCCGATGGTTTTCTCCGTGCTGCGGTTGATGTACCCCCCGCCCTGAATGATGAAGTTCGAGAAAACGCGGTGGAAGATGGTGGTATCGTAGAAGCCGTCGTCAACGTATTGCAGGAAGTTGCGGACCGTCTCCGGGGCCTTTTTGTCGTCCAGTTCGAGGACGATCCGCCCCCAATCCCGCTTGCCATAGGCGATCTCAAGCACGACCCGGGTTGCTGAACTTTTTGGAGGCACGCTGCGTTGAATGCGAGGACGCCGCGTTCTATGCCCACCGGGCGGCGGCTTGGAGACGGGCCGGGACTGTGCCACGGCCGCCGCCACGAGCCCGGTTGTCAACAGGAGCAGCAGACACTTTGAGGCGATGCTTGCTTTCATAATCACTTCCTCAAGCTGAACCGGGGGCCGCCGCCACGGATGCCCGCCTCCACATTCTCCGCTCAACGCCGGGCGGCAGATACCGGTACAAGGTCGCACAGAGTCGCACCGCGACGGTCACGTCATTCGTCAGGATCAATACTCATACTTGAACGACAAGCTCACCTTCGCGCGGAACGCGAGGACTTTCCCGTCCTCAACCTTCATATCCAGCTTATTAATCTCGGCGATACGCAGGTTTTTGAGACTCTTGGCGGCTGTCTCGACCGCGTTCCGAGCCGCTTCCTCCCACGATTTCTCGCTGGTCCCGACCAGTTCAATGACCTTGTAAATGCTATCGCTCATCATCAATCTCCTTGGTAGTCCTGCGGATAGGGTTTTGCCCCATACTATAGTCCCAATGTCGCCAGTTTCTCCTTGGTCGGCTGACCTTGCTCGTCCCAACCGCGCAGTTGATAGTATTCCGTGAGCATTTCGTCAAGCGGGACGGTCTTCCCTTTCGCCGGGCCGGCGGGGATCGGCTCGGACAGCCACCGCGGGGGCAATGTGTCGTCTTTCCGGCCGAAACCGGCCCGCATGTTGAACAACTTCTCGAGGTTCCAGATCCGCTCGCCGGCCTGCACCATCTCGTCCAGGTCGTAATCGAAGCCGGTCGCCGCCGTCAGGTGCGCCAGAATCTCCGGCCCCCCGACGGAAAACGTCACGAACAGGCAAATCCCCGTGGAATCCAGGGCGGCGGTCAGATTCTGAAACGCGATGTTCATCGCCGCCTTCCCCTCGGTCGCGTGGGGATCCATCTTCACGGGCACGCCTAGAATCTCCGGCGCGATCATGTAGCCCCGCACATGGCAGGCCCCGCGGTTTGACGTGGCGTACTGCAAGCCCATGCCGTGTACGCCCCGCGGATCGTACGCCGGGGCCTCCAGCTTTTTGACACCCATGAAGAGTTCCGGGCGGCCGAACTTCTCCGCGACGCGGGCCCCGCCCTCGGCCAATACGTCACCGAAGCCCTCCCGACGGCCGATTTTGCTCATCAGCTCGACTACGGCCGCGCCGTTGCCGAAGCGGAGGTCACAGCCGGCCTGCTCGGCGGCAATCACGCCCTCCTCGAACAGCTCCATGGCACACGCGACCGTGGAGCCGGCGGTGATGGTATCCAGGCCTAATTCGTTGCAGATGTAGTTGGCTTTGCTGACCGCGGCCAGATCGCTGACGCCCGCCGCCGCTCCGAGGGACCAGAGCGATTCGTATTCGGGTCCCTCGCCCTTCCCGGCGAACGGCCCTTCTTTCACCGCTGTCACCCGGCCGCACGCCATGGGGCAGGCGAAGCACGAGCGCTTGCGGATCAGAATCTGCTCGGCGATGGTCTCGCCGCTGATGGCCTCGGCGGACTCGAACTGAGCCTGCTGGAAATTGCGGACCGGGAATGCACCTTGTTCGTTGATCACGTTCACCAGGACGGCGGTGCCGAACTGCGGCAGGCCGGTCCCGGTGACGTCGCCGGCCTTGAGCTTTTCGGCCGCGTCGAGGAAGGCGGCTCGGAAGCCCTTCGGGTCCGCGACGGTGATCCCGCCCGTGCCACGCACCGCGACCGCCTTGAGCTTCTTCGACCCCATCACCGCCCCGACCCCGGAGCGGCCGGCGGCGCGGTGCTTGTCGTTCATGATGCAGGCGAACCGCACGAGCTTCTCGCCCGCCGGGCCGATGCTGACGATTTTGAAGTTCTTGCCGAGCTGTTTGTGCAGGGCATCCTCGGTCTCGTGCACGGTCTTGCCCCACAGCTTGCCCGCCGGCTGCAATTCCACCTTGCCGTCGTCGATCACGAGGACGACCGGCTCGCCGGACGCCCCCTCCAGCACAACCATGTCGTACCCGGCGTATTTCAGCTCGGGCCCGAAGTTGCCGCCGCAGTTCGAGCAGGCGATCGTCCCGGTCAGGGCCCCTTTGGTAACGGCCATGTACCGCCCGCCGCACATGGCGGCCGTGCCGGTAAGCGGCCCGGTGGCCAGGAACAGCTTGTTGCCGAGGTGCAGCGGATCGACCCCGGCCGCGACCTCGTCGCAGAACATCTTCGTGGCCAGCCCACGGCCGCCGATGTAGGCCCGGGCCAGTTCGGCGTCGAGCGGCTCTTCCCGGATCCGCCGCTGGCTCAGATCCACGCGCAGCACCTTGCCGGCGTATGCGTGCCTCATGACAGCACCTCCTCCGCCAAATCCTGCATCTGGGCGGCGTACGCCTTCCGCTGCTCGGGGGACCAGGAATCCTCGGACTCGTACCGCAGGGCGCCGGGCGAACAATATTTCACGCATTCCGGGTCGCCGCCGCACAGTTCACACTTGAATGCCCGGCCGTCGAAGCAGCGGATGGCCCCGTACGGGCAGGCCGTCACGCACAGACCGCACTCCGTGCAATTCTCCTCGACGACTACGACGGCGTTGGTGTCTGGATCGCGCACGAGGGCCTCGGTCGGGCATGCGTCCATGCAGGCCGCGTCCTCACATTGAATGCACACCAGTGGGAAGAAGAACGCGTCGTCGGCGTGTATCAGGACCTGGATATGCGACCGCGAGGGCTGATAGGCCCCCACGGCCAACTGTGAACAGGCCAGCTCGCACAGCCGACAACTCGTACATTGGTCGGGATCGACGATCAGTCTTTTGCTCATCGGACTTGCTCTCTCACGAAAGGCCACGATTGCCCGCGCGGCATGCGCAGAGGGAATAGTAAGCCAGTGCGGCTCTTTACGCCAGAGATGTATCGGCGTGTCTGTTGTGATTCCCCGCCCTTACCGGACCCCATTTTGCTGGGATGCCCCACCCTTCGTTAAAAAGGATGAGGCATCCCATACTTTTCTGCCCTGAATCAGTCACCGACTCAGAGCTTGGCCCGCTCTTACGGACAGGTCGTGTTCATCACCGCCACGAACGGATCGATGTCACGCCAGTTCACGGTCCCGTCGTCGTTCACGTCGTTGTTCGCGAACAAGCAGGTCGGCGTCCCCGGCCAGAACATGGCCTCCCACGCCGCCACGTTGTCGTTCATGGCCGCGACGAAGAAGTCAATGTCTCGCCAGGTGATCGCCTCGTCGCAGTTGCTGTCACCGGGACAGACCGGCGGCACGCAGGGGTTCGGGACACAACCCTGGCCCATCGGCATCGGCAGCCAGTATCCGCCCGCGCAGCGGCAGGAATCGCAGCCGGCAAAGTCTTCGAAGCATTCGACGTCGATGCAGCACACGCCGTAAATGCAGACCGGACAGAGCACGTCGTCACAATCCGCGCTGGGGATCCACAGACCACACAGCGCGTCGCACGCTTCTTCCGTCATGTCGTCCGTGCAGGCCCCGTCCACACAGCACGCGCCGGTCGGCGGCGGACACGGATTTGGGTCACAGCCCTGCCCCATCGGCATCGGCAGCCAGAATCCGCCCGCACAACGGCAGGAGTCGCACCCGGCAAAGTCATCGAAGCAGTCGCCGTTGATGCAGCACACGCCGTAGATGCAGACCGGGCAGAGCACGTCGTCACAGTCCGCGCCAATGATCCACAGACCGCACAACGCCTCGCATGCCTCTTCTGTCATGTCGTCAGTACAGGCCCCGTCCACACAACACGCACCAGTCGGCTGCGGACACGGATTCGGGTCACAGCCCTGGCCCATCGGCATCGGCAGCCAGAATCCGCCCGCACAACGGCAGGAATCGCACCCGGCGAAGTCATCGAAGCATTCGCCGGCGATGCAGCATACGCCGGCGATGCAGACCGGGCAGAGCACGTCGGCACAATCCGCGTTGGGCATCCACAGACCACATTGTGCGTCGCACGCTTCTTCCGTCATGTCGTCCGTACAGGCCCCGTCCACACAGCACGCACCAGTCAGCGGCGGACACGGATTCGGGTCACAGTCCTCGCCCATAGGCAGTGGGAGCCACATCCCGCCCGCGCAGCGGCAGGAGTCGCAGCCGGCAAAGTCTTCGAAGCATTCGCCGTCGATACAACACACGCCGGAGATGCAGACCGGGCACAGCACGTTGTCACAATCTCTGCCTGCGATCCACAGCCCGCATAACGCTTCGCAGGCCTCCTCCGTCAGGTCGTCGGTACACGCCCCGTCCACGCAGCACGCCCCGAGCACTGTCTGGGCCCCTGCGGCGAGCACCGGCTGGGCCCCCGCGGCAGGCACCAGCAAGATTGCTGCGCTCACGATCCCACAGAACCCTAACATTAACCGCCTCTTGCTCCTGTTGTCCATCATCTCCAGCTCCTTTTAAAACTTTGGCTTCACGCTTCAGGCCGACCTCGGCCTTCAAGCAGATCCGCTCCGATCAATTCCGACGACCTCCACGTTTCCACGTTCTCACGTTCCCACGTTCTCACGTTCCCATGTTCCCACGTTCCCACGTTCCCACGTTATCACCACGCACGGAGCCCAACCTATGACCACCAAACTAACCATCCCCATCA
>JAGMDK010000260.1 GCA_023128695.1 Phycisphaerae bacterium | reverse complement strand
CGCGGCCCTGGCCCGCGCCGCCGAACTGTTCGACGAGCCCGGCCCGCGACACCGACAACTGCTCATTCTCTCCGATTTGCAGGAAACCGACTGGCGGGCCGGCGACTGGCCGGCGCCGCCGCACGTGGTCGGGGCGGCGATGATTCGCCTCAATCCGCCGACTGAGGACAACGTGGTGGCCGACCGGATGGTGCTCAGTCAGGGCACCGCGGTGGCGGGTCAGCCGAACCTGCTGCGAGTACGGCTGCTCAACTACCGCGCGGAAAACACGCCGGTGGAAATGGTCTTGCGCGTGGACGGCGAGGAACATGTTCGCCGACCGCTCGAACTGCCCGGCTCCAGCCCGCACATGGAGCGCATCCCGCTGATCTTCACGGAGCCGGGCGAGCATCGTCTGAGTCTGAGCGTTGACGTTCGTGACGCCCTGCCGGCTGATAACACGCTGTTCGCGACTGTCACCGTCAGCCCGCAACTTTCCGTTCTAGTGGTCGACGGGCAAATAACCAGCAGCGTCGGAGCTCCGAGTCCGTCAACTGACCGACATTCCGCGGCACTCTACTTGCGCACGGCTCTACAGGCACTCGGCAGCGAAGGTGACAGCGTCCGGATCGACGTGGTGGCGCCGGCCGATCTCCCGGGCGTCGTGCTCGACAGTCAGCGCGTGGTGATCCTCAGCGCCGTCAGGGAGCTGCCGCTGCCGCAAGTCGAACGCCTGGAGCAGTTCGTTCAGACCGGCGGCGGGCTGGCAGTGTTTCTGGGGCCGCATGCGAGGCTCGATTTCTATAACACGCTCCTCGGCGGACCGCACCGTCCGCTGGGCGGGTTGCTGCCGGCCGAGCTGCGCGATCTGCTGGATACCGAGGGCGCCGAACATCCGCTCAGATTAGTGCAAGCGGATCTCGATCATCCCATGCTGCAACGCTTCAAGGGTACGCTGCGCGGCGCGCTGGCCGGCGTCGACGTGTACCGTGCGTACGCCGTCGTGCCGCGCGAAGCCTGGATCGTGGCGCTGCTCGAACAGCAACTGCCGCTGATCGTCGAGCGCGGCTACGGGCGCGGCAAAGTGATCCTCTTCACTACATCGCCCGAGCCGCGCTGGACCAACCTGCCGCTGCGCCGCCTATTCCTGCCACTCGTCAGCCGCCTGGTCAGCTACCTGGCCGGCGGGGGCACCGGCGGAGCTGCCCAGGCGGTCGGCGAGGAAATTGTGCTGCTCCGCGGCGGATGGGATCTCGACCAGCCGGTCTACGTTGTGCGGCCTGACGGTGCCCGACTAAGGGCGGCCGTACGCGTAGCCGGTGCGGAGCCCTTGGCCGTCTTGCCGGCGGAGGTAGTTGATCGTCCCGGTTTCTACCGACTGGAATTTCCGTCCGGCAGCAACAACGTAGCGGCCGGCCCCCGTGCCGGCCGTCCCACCGGCTGGAAGCCGGTGCCACACGAAGATGTAGCGGCCGGGCCCCGTACCGGCCGGCCCACCGGCTGGAAGCCGGTGCCACACACCGGCAAGATGCCGGTGCCACACACCGGCAGGATGCCGGTGCCACACAAAACGGTCCGGGCCGTCAATACCCCCCGCGGCGAATCCGTCCCGCAATTGCTCGACCTCGACCTCGCCGCCCAGCTCGCCGGCAATTGGCGGCTGGAAATCGTGGAAGCCGGCGGACGGGCCGGCGGCGACGATCAAACGGTCGCCACGCTGCTCGGCGGCGGCCCGGCCGGGCGCGGCATCTGGGACACCCTGCTCTGGACCGTGCTCATATTCGTCCTCCTCGAACCGCTCATCGCCAACCGGATCATCGGCGCGCGGACCGACGAGAAAGCCGCGAAACGGAGGAAGGTGGCGTGACGGCGGCAATGCACACCCTCGGCTCGCTCTCGTTTCAGTCGCCCGGCTTCGGGTGGCTCGAAAGCCTGCTGCTGGCCCTCGGCATCACCGCGGTGGTGTTCGCCTACACCGTCGGGCTCCGCAGCCGACAACACACGCCGCCGATACGCATCGGCCTGCTCACGTTGCGCCTCGGTGCGATCATCTGTGTATTCGTGGCACTTTGTCACCCGGCGTGCGTGCGCGAAGAGCTGATCGCGCAGCCCACCACCCTCGCGATCGTATTGGACGACAGCGCCTCGATGTCGCAGCCGAGCGGAGAAAGGGCAGCGGCGGACGGTGAGCCCGTCAGTCGGTATGAGTGCGCTGTCGATGTTCTCAATACACAGCTTCGTCCCGCCTTGGCACAGACACACGACCTCCGCTTGTTCGACGTCCAGGCCCGGGCGCTGGATTTTGAGAAGCTGCCGGACGAGGCCGGGGGCCCGCGCAGCGCGCTCACCGACACGCTGGTCCGCGTCCAGCAGGACCTGCGTGACCGGCACCTCGCCGGCATCGTGCTGCTCTCCGACGGTCGCCAGGTCTCGGAACGACCCGCGACCGGCGGCGTGGAACAACTACGCGTCCCGGTCCACGCCCTGCAAATCGTCGGCGACGCGGCCGCGGCCGATACTCGCAACCTGGCACTCCAGGCGGTCTCAGCGAATCGGCGGGCGCTGGTCGGCAACACCGTCCGGGTCGCGGTGGATATCGCCGGCGAAGGTGTCTGGCACCGTCATCCTGCCGGTGTGGACACAGGCAAGCTGCCTGTGCCACAAGTACAAGTCTCCATTCTCGAGGGCGACAAAGTAGTCGCGGCCACCACGATCCGCTGGCCGACGGAGCGCCCGGTCGTGCGGACAGAGCTTACCTTCATTCCCCGCCGCCCCGGCGAGTTCACCTACGCCGTCCAGATCGACCCGCAGCCCGGCGAGATCAGCCTGGCCGACAATCGCCAAACCTTCCCTCTCCACGTCAGCGCCAAGCCGCTCACCGTGCTTTACGTCGATGGCGTGCTACGCTGGGAGGGCAAGTTCCTCCGCGAGGCGCTCGCCAACGATCCGGATATCAACGTGGTCGCGACCGTCCGCACGGCCCGGCCCGGCACCGACCGCGGCTCGCAGGGGCTCTTGCTGCCGGAACAATTGGCCAATCTCGACGTGGTCATCCTCGGCGACGTCGAGGCCACCTTCTTCTCCACCAGTGAGCTGTCCGCGTTGCGCACCTGGGTCACGGACGGCGGCGGCGCGGTGCTGCTGACCGGCGGCTATCGCAGCTTCGGCCCGGACGGCCTCGGCGCAACGGTGCTGCGCGACATCCTCCCGGTCGAGTTCAGCGCCGCCCCGAACCCACAGAGCGATCAGCCGTTTAACCTCAAGCTCACCGAAGCCGGCCGCCAGCACCCGATCTTCGATCTGACGAACGACCGCGTCCGTGACACCGCGTTTTTCCACGCCCTGCCGCCGCTGGCCGGGTGCAGTCGCATCGCGGGCGTCAAACCCGCCGCCCAGGTGTTGGCGGTCAACCCCCAGATCACCGCGCCCAGCAGCGTCAGACCTCCAAGTCCGACGAACGGTGGCACTGGACCTCCGCGTCCGGCGTCGTCCGGTCTGCCGGTGCTCATCGTGCAGGAAGTCGGTGCCGGGCGGACGATGGTGTTCGCGGTCGATACGACGTGGCGCTGGCGGATGGTAGTCGGCGGCTTCACCGGCGACAGCTCGTTCTACACCCAGTTCTGGGGCCAACTGGTACGCTGGATGGCAACCGGCGAGGAGGAGACGCCGCTACAGTTGACCGTCGCGACAGACCGCTATCGTTACAAGCTGGGGCAGACGATCGAGCTGAGCATCGAGTTGTGCCGCACTGTAGCGGCCGGCCCCCGTGCCGGTCGTCCCACCGGCTGGAAGCCGGTGCCACACACCGGCAAGATGCCGGTACCACACGAAGATGTAGCGGCCGGGCTCCGTACCGGCCGTAGTAGTTCGGGAACCGCTCGTGTGCCTACGGCCGGTACGGGGGCCGGCCGCTACATTGGTGATGCCGATCGCAACATCTCCACGCTGGACCGCTACCACGTCACCGCGACCGCGCTGAATGAAGACGGCGACCACTGGGATGTTCCACTCGCCGAATTGGACGACAACCATTTCCGCGGCACTTCTGCCGCCGGCGCGGCCGGTCGGCTGGACCTGTTCGTGCGGGCCGAGCCGCTCAAGCCCGATGATAAGACAACAGAGCTGTCCGCCGTTGCCACCGTCCAAATCGAACGTCCCGATCTCGAAACACTGGATACGCGGCCCGACCCGCAGTGGTTGGCGCAGATCACCCAGCTCAGCGGCGGGCGCGTTATCCGGCCTGACCAGATCGAAAAGTGGGCCGCCGAACTCCCCGCCGACCCCGTGCAGACCGTCCGTGCCCAAACGAGCGGGCCCGCCGGCGATCGTATTTTGGCCGCGATTTTCCTGGCTCTCCTCTGCACCGAGTGGATACTAAGACGTAGGAGCCGCCTGGCATGATGAGCGGCAACTGGAGACCGTCATGAACCTGTTCGAACGGAAGATCGCCACGATGATCGGCGGCATTTTCCGCCACTGGCGCCGCCGCGAGCTGCACTGCTTCGGCGCCGGTGCGGCGGTCGGCCTGTTGGTCTGGCTGCTGGTCATGGTTGTGGTCGACAACCTCCTCATGCTGACGAGCGGGCAATTCCTGCTGGGCTGGGGGATGCTGGTGGTCGCGGGCCTGGGCGGCGGCATCACTCTGGCCTATCGCCTGAGCATGGCGCGACCGGCGGCCGATCGGCTGGCGCTGATGTACGAGGCCCGCGTTCCTGACCTGCACAACCGGCTGATCAACGCCGTCCAGTTCATCGCCAGCCGCAAGACGCAGCAAGACCCGCTGGTGCAGGTCGCCATCGCCGAGAGCGCCGCGGCGCTCGATCCGCGCGCCGCCGCCCGGGGCGTGGACTTTCATCCCGTTCGCAAGGCGCTCATGACGGTCGTTGTCGCGTTAGTCGTCTTGCTCGGCTACACCGCGGTACGGCCGCAGTGGGTTGCGAACGGGCTTTCGCGGCTGGTGCATCCGGTGAGCCCCACAACGCACCTGTTGGCAACCGAGCCGCTCGTACATCCGGGCGACATCGAGCTAATCGAGGGCGATCCGCTGACCGTTAGCGCGGAAGTGCAACCTTCGCTGCGCGGCCATGTCCCGGAGCAGGTGTACCTGGAGTATCGCGTCGCGGATTTGCAATGGATCAGCGCGGTAATGAGCCCGACCGCGGCATCTTCGTGTGGCACCGGCATCTTGCCGGTGGAAACACAGGTTGGAAGCCTGTACCACACACGGCCGGTACGGGGCCCGGCCGCTACATTGGGTTCGGCCGGCGAGGCACCGACCGCTACGTTTGCCGACAATGTGTTTGCCTATTCCTTCCAGGCGGTCTGGCATCCGCTGGAGTACCGCGTGCGAGCCGGACGGTCGCTGAGCACCACATATCACGTCAGCGTCCAGCCCCGACCGCGAGTCAGCGAATTGCAGCTCACGGTAACGCGGCCGGAATACGCCGGCGGGCAGTCCCGAGCACTACAACCCAACGTCGGCGACGTCTCCGCCTTGATCGGCTCCACCATCGATTTGTCCCTTACGGCGTCCGTCCCGCTATCCGAAGGGCAACTCGAATTGGCGGATGGGACGATCTTGCCGTTGCAAATCCATTCGGAAGATCGAGCCCAGGCGCGCTTCATCCTCCAGCGCAGCGGCAGCTATGCGATTCGACTCACTGACAGACGCGCATTGTCCAATGCGAATCCTCCCCGCTACACGCTGACCGCCGAACCGGATCAGGCCCCCGCGGTTCTCGTCACCCGTCCCGGCCGCGATCTGATCCTGGCGGCCAACGCCGAGTTCGACGTCCACATCGAGGCCGAGGACGACATCGGCCTCAGACGCGTGACCCTCCAAACGCGGCACGGCGAGGGCGACTGGACCAATACTCAGACGTTTGACTTCACACCGGGTGACGCCCGCCGACAAACGGTGACCGCCTCACTCGCCCTGGCGGACTTCGGCTTGGAGGTCAACGACGTGCTGTTGTATCGAGCGCTCGCGGAGGATAACTGCGTGCCGCGGGCGAATGTCGGCGTCGGCCGAACGTGGTCGGTCGCCATTGCCGCGGCTGACGCCGATGGAGCACTGCTGGCCGCCCAGGCGCGGCGATTGTTGGACGCCTTGCGGCAACTCCTCGCCTGGCAGCGCGAGAACCGGGCCGCATTCGACCTGGACCGCGCCGTCGAGCCGCTTCGCGACCGGCAGCAGGACATCCGCGAGTTGACGGTGACTACGATCGACAAAGAACGGAAGTCCCTGCGTCCCAACGAAAACATCATGGCCGAACTTGTGAGCCTGGCCGACGGCCACATGCTACAAGCGATTCAGCTTCTGGCGGATTACGGCGGCGAATACAAAGAGCGCTACCGCCTCAAGCCGCCGATCATCGCAGTGCTGGACGAGATCATCGACCGTCTGGAGGAGCTGATCGGCCGGGTGCGCGCGGCGTTGGCCAAGGCGGAGCAGGCCCAGCAGGTCCTGGCCGAGCTGCCCGAGCACGAGCGGGAGAAGGCACTGGCGAATATCCGCGACCTGCTCGAAAAGCTCCGCGAGTTCATCCCCGAGCAGGATCAGGTCATCGAGGACACCGAGGAGCTGGCCCGCAAGGCCGACGACCTGACCGACGAGGACCTCCAGAAACTCGAGCAACTCAAGGGCACGGAGGATAAATGGGCCGAGATCTTCGCCGAGTCGGTCAAGGACATCGAGAAGCTGACCGAGCAGGGTTTCGCCGACCGCTCGATCGCCAACGATTACAAGGAGATGGTCGAGCAGATCGAGGCGGCCAGTCTCAATCTCACGCCCGACCTGGTCGAGTTGGCGGTGCCTCGTGAGCAGTCCGGGCGCGAGTTGGCCGAATCGCTGGTCGAAGAAATGGAGATGTGGCTGCCGAACTCGCCGGACTACATCAAGTGGATCATGGAGGAGCCGCTCGACTTTCCCGATATTCCGATGGTCGAGCTGCCGGACCAGTTGTGGGATTACATCGGCGACCTGATCGAGGACCAGAACGAGCTCAACGACGCGGCCGAGGACCTGACCAGCGCCTGGGCGGATTCGATTGCCGAGGGGGCCGGCTGGGAGGTCGCCGGCGGGCCGATCAGCAACTTCTCCGCCGTCGGCAAGACCGGCAACCAACTGCCCGACAACAACGAGCTCTCGGGCCGCTCCGGCGAGGGCCGCTCCGGCCGCAGCCAGGGCCAACTCGTCGAAAACGTCGCCAAGGGCTTGCAGGGGCGCAAGACGCCGACCCGCATCACCAACGATTCATACGAACAAGGCGTCGTTAAGGAGTTGCAGCAGATGGCCACCGGCGGTGCCACCGGCGGCGGCAAGGCCCGCGGCGCCGGGCAGGAGGGTCTCCAGGGCCAGAGCCCGCCGCCGATGTACGAGGACCTGCGACACATGCGGGAATGGCAGAAGCGTATTCGTCAGAAGGCCCAACGCGTCGTGGGTCAGCTTCAGGTCGTACGGGTTGAGATCCCCAGCTTGGAGGAAAGTATCCGGCTGATGCGTGAAGTCGAGCAGGCGGCGGCGGAAGGCCGCTACGCCGACATGTTCAGAACACAGCAGATGGTGTTGCAGAACCTGCGGCTGGCCGGCGAATTGGCGGCGCGGGAGATCGCCTTGCGTATCGATCGCGCCTACCACCTCCCCGCCGACCAGCGGCGCCAGATTCTCGACGCCATGGACGAACCGGTCCCCGAGGAATACCAGGCCGCCGTCCGCCGCTATTTCCAGCAGCTTAGCGAGTCCGAATGAGCAAACACGAACACGGTGTGCAACACAGTAATTCCGAGCGACTCCGTCGCTCGCGGTGTCCTCCGAAGAGCCGCGGGCTTCAGCCCGCGCGGTGTCCCGCGGGCGAGGACCATTCTGCGTCGCGATCGACCGCGCGGGCTGAAGCCCGCGGCTCTTCTTCAAGGTGGAATCGTTTCTCTTCAAGGTGGACAATCTGTCCGCGGACACTGGTTCTATTGATAGCATTTTACTTTGTGCCCGCTCTGCTCGCCGCCGAATGGTGGCACACCGACTGGCGATACCGCGTTCGTATCCCGTGCAAACCGGGCGAGGGTGACGTTGCCTTTGTACATATTGCTCTGGCCGGCCGCACAACACCCGACGGTCGCGATCTGCGCCTGGTCGACGGCAACGGCCGCCCGCGGGCCTTCGAGATCATTCGCCACGACTCTCAGCTCAGCACGCTAATCCGATTTCGCGTCCCCCCGGACACAAGGCTGACCACCTGGCTCTACTACGGCAATCGCGACGCCGAGCCGATCAAGACCACCAGCCCGCTGCTGGCCGAGTTTCGGCAGCTCTGGCAGGCCTGGAGTGAGAACGCCGCCCAGCGTAACGAATTGCTCAAACGCCGCGCGAACATCGAGGCAAAGGTAACGGCCATGCGAGAGCGCCTGCGCGACGCGGAGGAAGCCGGTCGAACCGGTACGCCGATCGCAGAAATGCGCGCCGCGCTCCAGGAACTCGAACAGGAACTGGCAGTGCTCGTCGTCCCGGAGGCCCTGCCCGAACCCAAGAAACCAACCGAGTTCAAACCCCGCCGCGGCGTACTGCTGCGCGTCTATCGCAAATCCGAGCCCGGCCACCCCGAGACGCTCCGCGAACTGAGGCACATGATCAAGGACGCCGCCCTCGAGGGGGCCGGCTTCCGAGCCGGCGTCTCCGACGGCTTCAACCCCTTCGGCACCAGCGAGAATTACATCAGTGTCTACGAGGGCTACCTGCGTATCGACCAGCCCGGCGAGTACGCCTTCTGCACCGTCAGCGACGACGGTAGTTGGGTCATCATCAACAAAAAGACCGTCGTGACCTGGCCCGGCGGACACGGCATCGACGGCGCCCAACGCGGCGAAGTCAACGGTACCATCAAGCTCCGCGCGGGCGTGGCCCACGTGCAATACTTCCAGGAAGAAGACTCCGGCGGGCAGATGGCCTTTCTGGGTTGGAGGCCCCCGGGCGCGGAGCGCTTCAAGGGAATCCCGCCCGACCAGTGGCTCGGCGTCCGCCGCGCGCGGGCCGGCAATTATGAGGCCCACGACAAGCCCCTCCTCGCTGTACCCCACGTCCAGACCCTCAGCACCTACTGGATTCGCGACACCGAGGAACTCCAGGCCACCATGGTCCGCTTTACAGACCACGGCCGCAGCAGCGCCGCCGAGATCACGCGGCGGGAGTGGTCTTTCGGCGACGGTTTGCACGGGACGGGCCGTGAGGTCGAGCACGTGTACTTTCGTCTCGGACGGCCGGAGGTCACGCTGACCGTGACGGACGCCGCCGGCAACCACGACTCCGTCACCTGCGCGCCGCATCTTTTCCAGACCGACGCAGTCGCCCGCAGCCGCAAGTACGGCAATTCCGACGAGTACTTCAAGGCTACCTGCGATTACGACGCGCGCCACATGGAGCGGGATGATTTGGCGTTGTATATCGAGTTCTGCGGCAATCTGGAACAGTGGCCGCAACACCTCCGCGCGGCGCGGGCGTACATCGCTCGTTTCCCCACGGCGGAGGACGCCTCGCGCGTGGCCCTGTCGGCCGCCGAGAGTTGCTTGCAGCCGCAGGCCTACGATCCTCGCTTGGCGGATGAGTTGTTACAGCGCGTCCTCCGCGAGGCCGAGTCCAATCGCGACCGGCTCAACTTGATGCTCCGCCGCGCGCACGTGCTCGCGTGGCATCTCGACCGGCCCAGGCAGGCGAAAGAGCTCTATCAGGTGCTGCGGGAAAGAGCCGAGAACAGAGAGGGACGCTACTTCAAGAGATTGCGTCGGGCCGTCCAGCTCGGCGAGGCCGATCTGGCTCTAGTTACTGCCGACTACGGGCAGGCGGAGGAGTTGTACCGGCTGGTCGAGGAAACCGCCGAGCAGCGCGTCGAGCAGGCGGAAAAGCTCGCCAAGACCGGCGGCTACGCCTACACGGTTGAAGACCTGCTGTATCGCGGCCAGTATAAATGGGCGCGTGAGGTGCTCGATAAATGGGAAGATCAATTCCCGCTCCAGAAGCTCGAAGGCCTGACGTTCTTCCTGCGCGGCAAGGTCTTATTCGTCGAGCACCCCGGCGAGTTGGCGTTGCGCTACCTCGACCTGGCCGAACGCGTCGCCCCCCGCGCGGTCCACGTGCCCGAAGCCGTCTGGCTGCGAGCTAATTGCTATCTCGCACTCAAACGCTATGAAGACGCCCGGGCTGAACTGCAACGGATCACGGTCGATTTCACCTACACCGAATTCCTTGCACAGGCCCTCGAGAAGCTCAAAGAATGCGAAGCAAAGCCCCGGAAAACCAAGAAATGAACAGGCCGTGTGTGGCACAGGCTTCCAGCCTGTGTTTTCACCGGCAAGATGCCGGTGCCACATGTGTGGCACAGGCTTCCAGCCTGTGTTTCCACCGGCTGGAAGCCGGTGCCACACTACCCAATGCCACATTACAATATAGCGGTTGGCCCCCGTGCCGGCCGTGTGTGGCACAGGCTTCCAGCCTGTGTTTTCACCGGCTGGAAGCCGGTGCCACACGGTCACAACTCCATCTTGCCTTAGGCCTCCTGATGTTTGCCGGCCTGATCACACTCGCCCCCGCGCAGGACATCGCCGAGCCGGCCTCGCAGCCCGCCCGCCAACCCACCAACCTCCTGCGCAACGGCGACTTCGAGCAAGCGGATGAAACGGGAATGCTGCCCGCCGACTGGACCACCCAGCGGCCCGACAACGTCCGCCTGATCGATTTCGGCGACGAGTTCGGCGCCGTCGTCCAGATGACCGGCGACAAAAAGCTCATGTCAGGTTACGGCGTCGCCCTGCTCAGCGAAACGAAGATCCCAATCAAGCCGAACACGCGCTATCGTTGCACCGGCTATACGCGCTCGGACGGCCCCAGGATGAAGGTCTTCATCCGCGGCTACGCCACCGTCACTCGCCGGGTGCAGGGTGAGCTCAAGACCTTTGACGACGCGGTCTACACGATGCGCAAGGACATCGACCCGTCCGCCCAGTGGCAGCGTTTCAACCTTGATTTCGACATCACGCCGGCCAAGGTCTTCAGCGATCATCAGCACACGGTGAAGTACGTGCGGATCAAGCTGTGGGCTTATTGGCCCGCGGGCACGTGCTGGTTCGACGATATCCGCTTCGAGGAGGTCGGCCCTTTGCCGCCGTCAAAGGTCCGCCAGGCCGACACGGTGACACACACCGGCGAGAAACCGCGGCTCGGCAAAAGCGCCCAAACGCCGGACGACGCCGAGCCATTTGACGAGGAACAGACGTGGCTCGACGCGGCCAACGCGTTCCGTGCGGATGATTACACCAAGGCGCTCCCGCTCGCGGAGCAGCTTGTTGCACATACGCCGCACAAAGGGACATATCGCATCCTGCTGGCGCGCACGCTGGCCAAGCTGAAGCGCTGGTCCGAAGCGGAGCGACAGGCCGCGTGGTTCTTGATCGAACAGGACGAGAAGCCGGCACAGTCGCGGCCGGCACGCGAAATCGAGCCCTGGCAGCGCGACTGGGCCCTGGTCGTGCGGGCCGAAGCGTGCTGGCGGACGGAGCAAACCAACGAGGCGAAACGGCTTCTCCAACGCATCCTGAAAAAGGAGGCTTCACCCCATGCCCGCCACGCGGCCGAAGAGCTTTTGCACCGAATCGAGGGAGCAAAGAAATAGCGTGTCTGCCATGTGGCACACCAGCGACGGCGATCTAGAACAAAGCCACCCCTTGGGCTGGAGCCTATTCACATCTATAATGACGGCTTCGCATGGAGTAGTGACGTACGCTGCTCCGCTTCCTTTGCGTGTTGTATTAGAGACCACCTGCGAGAGTTGCCTGATGAAAATCCTGATCGCCGACAAATTTGAAGCTGCTGGGATCGAAGAACTCAAGAAACTGGCCGACGAAGTCACGTGTGAGCCCGAACTCAAGGAGGCCGCGCTGACCCAGCGCGTGGCCGAGTATGAGCCGAGCGTGCTGATCGTCCGCTCGACCAAGGTGAAAGCGGATACGCTCGCGGCCGGCAAGCAACTCAAGGTCATTATTCGAGCCGGCTCGGGCTATGACACGATCGATATCGCCGGGGCCCAGGAGCGCGGCATCAAGGTGGCAAACTGTCCCGGGATGAACGCCGTCGCGGTCGCGGAGCTGGCCATGGGGCACCTGATCAACCTCGACCGCCGGATTTCAGACAACGTGGCCGACCTGCGGGCGCACAAATGGGACAAGAAGGTTTACAGCAAGGCCCGCGGGCTGAAGAACAGCACGCTGGGCATCGTCGGCGTCGGCCGGATCGGAACCGAGATCGCCAAGCGGGCCCTGGCCTTCGAGATGAACGTTTTGTTCTACGACATCGTGCCCGACCTGCAACCCGTGGACCATCCGAAGTGCAAACGCGCCACTCTGGATACGCTCTTCCGCGAGTCCGACTACATCACACTGCACGTCCCGGGCACCGGAGACACCAAGCATCTGATCAACGCCGAGCGCTTGGCGATGATGAAGCCGCAGGCCTGCATAATCAACACCAGCCGCGCGACAATTATTGATGAAGCCGCCCTCATCACAGCCTTGAAAGAGGGCACGATTCGGGCCGCGGCGGTCGACCTGTACGAGAACCAACCCCCCGCGGACGGGAAGGAAATCAACTCCCCGCTGGCCGATGTCCCGAACCTTTACGGCACGCACCACATCGGTGCTTCGACGCAACAGGCCCAACTCGCGGTAGCCGAAGAGACCGTCCGCATCGTCCGGGAGTTTGCCGGCAGCGGCAATGTTTTGAATTGTGTAAACGAGTAATGCTTTGTAACCCATGAGTTGAGCTTACCCATCCGCCGGAGACCAGGCCGTGGGAGTGTACCGCGCCACGCAACCAGGCTCTTCTTCCACCTCGACGCACTTGAGACGGACTGCCTCGGGCAGTCGGTCGGCCAACTGTTCGGCCAGGTGAAACGCGAGGTTTTCAGCCGAGGGGTTCTGCTCAACGAACGGCGGCACTTGGTTGAGGTTCCTTCCGTCGAAGATGTCGAGCAGGTCGGTCAGCCGGGCTTTCAAGACGCCGAAATCGATCAGCAGGCCCGCGGCATCCAACTTCTGACCGGCCACCGTCACTTTGACGTGCCAAATGTGTTCGTGCAGCATCTCGGCCGCACCGTGGGACGCGCGGAGTTGGTGGGTCGCCGTGAACCGGCCGGACACGCTTAATTCAAACATCGCCACTCCTCACAACTAGACAACGGCGTTTGCGCGCTGCCCGTTCAAGATTGTAAGTTTAACCCAGGGAGACGAGCCGCGGGCTTTAGCCCGCGCGGCCATCCGCCCGGCGGAACGCTCTCGTCTTTCAGAGCACCGCGCGGACTGAAGCCCGCGGCTCGTCTCCAGGGTGTGATGAACCGCCGCTTACAGGTAACCGCCCGTACGCATCGGTCAAGCCGTGGAGTTGTCTCGCCAAACGGGCCGTGAGCCGCCCCTTCACTAATCGCCACTGCCAGTTGCCGGCGGTGGTCGCCGGGGTGTTCATGCGGGCGGCGTTGTCCAGCCCGAGGAGGTCCTGCACGGGGATGATCGCGGTGTTGGCGGGCGACGATAGCGCTAGGCGGATTATGTCCCAGTGAATCTTTCGGCCGGAGGTGCCCAGGTAACGCAGAACGCGCTCGTACTCAGTCATCTGTGTGCGATGACGCTGCCGGCGGTGCTCACGCCGCAGCCGCTCGAACCAGCCGACCGTGGTTTCGTTGTCGTGCGTGCCGGGGTAAACGACGCAGTTGCGCGGGTAGGTGTGCGGCTGGTTGTAGCGGTCGCCCTCATCGTTGCCGAAGGCGAAATGCAGCAGCCGTATGCCGGGCAGGCCGAAACGCTCGCGCAGCGCCACGGCCTCCGGCGTGACCACTCCCAGATCCTCGGCGATGATCTCCAGCCGACCGAGTTTGCGGCGTACTGTGCTGAATAGCTCGGCTCCCGGCGTCTTGATCCACTTTCCACGGCGGGCGGTCTTGGCCCGGCCCGGCACCGCCCAGACGCGCTGGAAGCCGAGGAAGTGGTCGATACGGACCGCGTCGAATTGTGCGAATGCCCGCCGGAACCGCGCCAGCCACCAAGCGAAGCCAGTTGTCCTGTGTCGCCGCCAGCGGTATTGAGGGTGCCCCCAGCGTTGGCCGTCGCGGCTGAACAGGTCCGGCGGCACGCCCGAGACGGTTTTCACCCGTCCGGAAGCGTCCAGATCGAACAGAGCGCGGCGGGCCCAGACATCGCTGCTGTCGTGCGCGACGAAGATCGGGATATCACCGATCAGGCCGACGCCGTTATCGTGAGCATATTTTCGCAGGTCCGACCATTGGCGGTCGAACTGGAATTGCAGGAAGCGCTCGAAGTCGATCTCGTCGCGCAGGTCGTCAGTGACTTTGCGCAGGGCCGCTTTTCGTCGCAGACGAAGTTCGGTATTCCAGGTTATCCAACTCTTGTTGTCGTGGGCACGTCGCAGGGCGCTGAAGAGTGCGTCGTCGTCGAGCCAGTCCGCATGAACCTTGCAGAATCGAAGGTAAACACGACTGGTTAAGCCACCATCACGGACGAAGGCATCAAAGGCTTTCCACAGCCGGGCCGTCCGGAACCGTGTGACGGCACCGTAACGAACGCGGTCGAGCTTCAAGCCGCGGACTGGTTTTATGTCTGGTTTACTCAGCAGACCCTCTTCGGCGAGCCGCGTAAGGCTGATCAGCAGCGGATTGCCGGCAAAGGCGGAAAGGGCACTGTAGGGACTGCCGCCGGGGCCGACGGGATTGATCGGCAACATCTGCCACCAGCGTTGACCGGCGGCGGCGAGAAAGTCCACGAAGTGATACGCCTCCGGGCCCAGGTCGCCGCAGCCGTGTGGGCCGGGGAGGGACGTCGGGTGGAGCAGTAGGCCGCCGGCTCGGTCACTGAGACGGAATGACGGTTTGGGGATCATTTCGGCGTGGCCGCGTGGAGGACTACGCCGCCGAGGGCGGGGACGCGCAGGTGCATTTTGTGACCATCCGCGTTGAAGATGCCCTCCGCGTTGAACACACCCTTCCACTTGTTCGGCGCGCTCAGCGGCAATGGCACGATCACCTCGACCTCTTTGTTCGAGGCGTTTAGGGCGACGATTAATTGCTCGTTGTCATCCTTGCGCAGAAACGCCCACACATCCTTTTCGTCGTCGGTCAGCAGCGTGAGGAAGGAGCCAGTCCGCAAAGCCGGATGCGCTTTTCGCAGGGCGATGATCTGCTTGTAGTATGCCAGTTGATCCTTCATCACGAAGTTCTCTTCCGGCTTTTCATACGGCTCGAGGTCCGCCCAAAGCATCGGCTTGCGGCAGGTCGGGTCGTCGGCGCCCCACATGCCGACCTCGTCGCCGTAGTAGACCATCGGAGCCCCAATGTAGGTCATCTGGAGCAGCGCAGTCAGGCGGGCGCGGGCGTAATCCTCGGGCGACGGCCTGGCGTTGTCATATTCCGGGCCGTTGTCCTGGATGCGGTTGGCGTGGTCATACGCCCGATCCGCGTTGCGGGGCATAGACGCCACACGGTCGGTGTCGTGGCTGTCCATCAGGTTCTGGAGCACCTGCGTCGCCGCGAGCGGGTACGCCAGACGCAGCTCGCGGAAACGCCGATCGATCTCGCTCGGCGTGATCTTCCATTTCTTATCGAAAATCCAGCCAATCGCGCCGCGAGCAAATTCGTAATTCATGACGGCGTCGAAATGCTCGCCGTCGAGCCATTGCTCGGCCCGCTCCCAGATTTCGCCGGTGATGTAGGCGTCGGGGTTGACCGACTTGACGACCTCACGCCACTCGACCCAGAACGGGGCGGGGATTTCGTTGGGCACGTCGAGCCGCCAGCCGTCGATGCCGTCGCTGGGGTCGCCGTCGCCGTCGGGGTCCATCCAGCGGCGGGTGACGTTGAAGATATGTTGCTTGACCTGCGCGCTGGCCAGGCCGTCCTTGCTCTTCTTGAATACCGGCAACGCGTCATGCCCGAACCAGCCCTCGTACTTAAACGGCTTCCACGAGGTCACGTTGAACCAGTCGGCGTATTTCGACTGCTTGCCGTTCTTCTTGACGTCCTGGAACGCCGGGTGGGCGGTGCCGACGTGGTTGAAGACGCCGTCGACGATGACCTTGAAGCCCTGGGCGTGGGCGGTTTTCAGGAAACGGAGAAAGCGCTTGTCGGTCTCGGTCCATTTCCAGGTCGAGGGGTCGTTGTGGTCCTCACCGGCGGCGATCTCGGCGTAATCGCCCTTGGCGCCGAAGTGGTCATCGATGTGCAGGTACGTCTCGGCGTTGTATTTATGGTGACTCTCGGCCTTGAAGACCGGGTTCAGATAGATCGCGTTGACGCCTAGTTCCTTGAGATAGGGCAGCTTCTCCTCCAGCCCGTCGATGTCGCCGCCGTATTGGCGATCGAAGACGAAGTATTTATAGAAAGCCTGCCCGTCCTTACCCTCCCACTCGGATTTGGTGAACCACGCGCTGGTCCAGGGGCGGACTGGGTCGCGGTCGTTGTCCGGATTGCCGTTGCGGAAGCGGTCGAGCATGATCTGATACCAGACCGCGTGCCTGGCCCACTCGGGCGTTTGAAAGACTTTTTCCTTCGACACGGGTACTCCATAGGTCTTGGGGCTACTGGCTTGCAAGTCCCCGTCGGTCAGAACAAAGGTGTAACGAATCTCGTCGCTGCTGATGTCGCTGGGGACGGTTACAGTTCCCTCCCACAGCGTGAAAAACGCGTCCTGGTGCGCCACCGACATCTCCGCCGTCCCTCCATATCGTACGGCGACCTTCACACGTTCAATATCATTGGCGAGGGTCCGGAGCCGGACGAGGGCGCGCGTGGGCGAGAGACGCTGGTAATAAAGTGGACGATCCGGATGGTGTTCGATGGCCCGAGCTTCGATGCGGCCGTCGCCGAGTTGTGCGTCGGCTTGCTTTAGGTTTGCGATGCTCCCTAGCCGCAGGACGGAGTTGCGCCCGCCGTGGCCGTCGGGCACGCTGTCGGGGTTGTTGGCGTCGTGCAGCCAGCGCTCGCCGTCGAGCACGAATTTGTAGAGGTGTTCTCCGCCGGGCAAATCGACGACGATCTCCCAGAAGCCGTTGTTGTCGGGGCCTTCCATCGGCGTCGCAGCGCGGTTCCAGCTATTGAAGGTCCCGGCCAGCGTGACGGAATCGGGTCGGCCGGGCGGTTTGTAGCGGAAGGTGCATCGCCAGGTCCCGCCGGTGGTGGGTTCGGCCCGCACGGTCGGCGGCAGCCGCCCGGGATCGGCGTCCTGCTCGACGTGCAGCGCGGCCGCCGGCGGCCAGTCGGCCCAGGCTAATGACATGAAGGCAACAGTCGTTAGCAGGCTAATTACCAAGCCCCGCTTCAGGTTAACAGGCAAAACAAACGCAATTCGTGTGGTCGGTTTGATGCGCATCATGCGTAGGATTATACTCGAATCGGCTCGAATGGCCGCAGGCATGGATGGCCGTTATCCAGTCCGTCCGCGTTTCCGAAGCGACAGGATTCCACTTGGCCAAAGGCACTTTCCATCAAATCGGGTTTGCTTTCCGCACCGCGGTGGCCGTCATTGCCGGCCTGATCACGCTGTGGGCTTTCGGCTGGGTGGCGGCCCGGCCATTCCTGGGGGAGAAACTCGAACCCGGGCAGGTCCAGCTTCGGCTGGTCCACTGGGGCGACGACCGTGAAGCCGCGATCGTCGTCCGGCTGATCGAGGGATTCGAGAAAAAGTACCCCCACATCCGCGTCGAACGGATTCATCCCGGCGGCGCCGAAGCCGTCACGACCAAGATTCAGACGATGGTCGCCGCGGGCGATCCGCCGGACGTCTTCCAGCTCGGCTATGAGAAGATCGCGGGTTGGGCAGACTATGGATTACTGGCCGAGCTGGAGCCGTTCCTCGAAAGCGATGCCCAGTCAGAGGATCCGGATGCGCTGGGGCTTGATGATTTCTATACCAACGTCATCGATTGCTTCCGCTTTGATGGAACCACGATCGGCAACGGGCCGCTATACGCGATCGCCAAGGACTTCACCACGGTCGGCTTCTATTACAACAAGGACCTGTTCAAGAAGGCCGGCGTGCCCGAACCGCCGCTCGACGGCTGGACCTGGGAAGAGTTTATCACGACCGCCCGGAAGATCGGTCAGCTTGAAGGCTGCTTCGGGGCCGACTGTGTAACCTGGGAGCCGATGCTGAGGCTGTTCTGCTGGACACACGGCGTCGATTTCACGTACGACCGCTTCGAGACGTTCGACTTCACCGAAGAGCGGTTGCAGCAGACGTTGGATCGGCTGCGGGGGTGGTTTGAGGAAGATACTCACGCACTGCGGAGCGCGAAGACGCAACTCGAAACCGGCGAGGATCCATTTCTGTCCGGCCGGATCGGAATGGCCGGACCGTTCGGACGCTGGAAGATCCCGGTCTACCGGCTGATCGAGGACTTCGAGTGGGATTTCGCCCCGCTGCCGCACGCCGAGGGTCACGCGCCGGTGAACGGCATCTTCACGTCCGCGTGGGCGCTGTCCGCCAAGACGCGGCACTCTGACGAGGCGTGGCTGCTGATTCGCTACCTGTGCGACGAGGAAGGGCAGCGACTGGTCTCGGAGCAAGGCCTGGCGATCCCGTCCATGATCCGCGTCGCCCAGAGCAAGGCCTTTACCAATCCCGCGATAAAGCCGGTAAACGACCGCGTCTATCTCGACATGATCCCTTATGCACGGGCCATCGACTGGCCGGCGGACCCGAAGTACCTCGACAAGCTGCGCAAGCGAATGGAGGAGATCTATAAAATCGGGCAGCGGGCAACGACGCCGGTCTTGGCGGACGTACAAGCGGAGTGGGAGGAGTTCCGCCGCTCGGACGTGCTGCGCGGGGAGTATCCGCTAATGCCGTGGGGGCGTGTCGCGCTGGGGTTCATACTGCCGGTGGCGGGGCTGCTGGTGATCGGAGTCTTCGTCTGGTGGCGGCGGCGACCGAGCCGAGTCGCGTTCCGCGAAGAGCTGGCTGGGATGGGCATGGTCAGCCCGTGGGTGCTCGGCTTCCTGGCCTTCACGGCGTTCCCCGTCGTGTTATCACTGTTACTGGCGTTCACAAATTGGAGCGGCTTGGCGACTTTGGATCACGCGGAGTGGGTCGCGGCCGGCAACGTCAAGCAAATATACCACGACGCCGGCTTCGCCAAGTCGCTGGCGGTGACTGCTTTCTATGCTCTGCTGGCGGTACCGCTGGGACAACTCGCGGCCTTGCTCGCGGCGATGCTGATGAACCACGAGATTCCCGGCATCCGATTCTTCCGAGCGGCGTGGTACCTGCCCAGCGTGCTGGCCGGCGTGGCCATCGCGATCCTGTGGAAATGGGTCTTCCACCATGAAGACGGGATGCTGAACGACCTGCTTAATCCAGTGCTGGAGCTCGTCGGCCTGGAAGCCCCGCGCTGGTTCGAGAAGGACGCCGAGACCTGGGCCGTGCCCGCCTTTGTCATCATGAACTTCTGGATGGTCGGCGGCAGCATGATGATCTACCTGGCGGGGCTCAAGGGCATCTCCAAAGAGCTTTATGAAGCCGCGGCGATCGACGGAGCCACCTGGCGGCACCGCGTCTGGCACGTGATGCTGCCGATGCTCAGCCCGGTGATCTTCTTCAATACCATCATGGCGATCATCGCATCCTTCCAGGTCTTCACGCAGGCCTACGTGATGACCGCCGGAGGCCCGGGCGATGCAACACGGTTCTATGTTTTATATTTGTACAACAAAGCATTTGATCTACATGACATGGGCTATGCGTCAGCCCTGGCATGGCTGCTGCTGCTGATCATTCTCGTATTAACGTTGTCGGTTATGTGGGGCAGCAAGAGGTTTGTTTATTACGAGGCGTTGAAAACGTAGGTGGTGCTGTTGTAGTGAATCGGCGGCCCAGGGCTTCGGGCGCGTCATCGACGACCAGGATGCGTTCCCTCTCAGTCGCGGGCGCCATCTTGAGCAGCCTCCTGAAAGTCCCTAACAGAACCCCGAGCGTGAGCGAGGGGCCACGCAAATACGCGGGTGGCGGAGCTGGCCGGTCGCTTACGCTCCCGGTTCTGTCAGGCGGTCTGAGTCTCTTCCGGCCCGCTGATGTGCAGACGGATTTCAAACCGCGTACACTGGCCGGACCGGCTCTCGATGTTAATCGAACCGCCGTGCGAGGTCACGATCCCGCGACCCGCTGGTCCCCGAAACCTCGTTCACCCTCCGCTTCCACGTCAAACCGCGGCCCGAAAATAGTCACAAATGAACCCGCGGAGGTCAGGGTATCCGGGACCAGCATACCCGTCGGTGGCTGCAACGCCGTTGACATCGCTTCAAGTACCGTGTCTCATTGGTTATGCGACTAGCGGACAGAGGGCGTGAAGCCCGCGCGGCGCCGCGTAGGCTAAAGCCTGCGGCTCTCTGGGTCTGTCATGGTCAGCGTATCCATGAAACGCGGTACTGGAATGTCCCTACACACAGGAGGACGCGTACGATGACCGTTCCATATCGACGAACAAGGACCCGAATGGCGATGGCAGCGGTGACAGCCTTGGTCGGCATAACCTTATCCGCGGGGTGCGGCTGCCTGCTCGACGTGTTGAACGCGGCACCAGACGGCCTCGCCGGCGGCGGTGCGGCGGCGCTCGGTGGCGACATGACCCTCATGGTCAAACGCGTCAGTGCCGAGCGCGAAGCCCGAGTCGTGTACTACGCCCCCGGCCCACATGGCGGCGTGTTCGGGCCCGCTATTCAACTGTACACGGACGGAGAGCTCGAGTTCGAAGCGTTCCAGCGGTTTCTCGATGCGGTCTTGCTCGGGAACGCCTATTTCTGGGGAGATCGAGCACCGACCGTGGTGACCAACGTTTACGCCGACGAAGAGGCAGAGGCGATCGCCGACCCCAATTCGCTTGGTCAGGACGCCGCCGGCGAGTACACCAACGGCGGCGCCCGGTGCGAAGTCGTCGCGAATCAGCCGCCGGTGCTGTACGGCTACCACATTGATATCTATGTTGACGACTCTTATGTGATCTCGATCTACAAAGCCTGCAACGAATGTGACTTGCTCTCGCTCGCCCAGGCTGAAGATCTCGCCAGCACCTGCGTCTTCCTGCTTCAAGGCTGGACGCGCTGACACGGCCGACCACCACGGCGAAAAAACACGCGGAAGCGAGCCGCATGAGAAGGTTAGTACCATTGCGCACAGCGGACCGTCGATACTTCCGCGACCACCTATTACTTCCCGCGATGATCGGAGTCAGGTCTGGGCCTGTGTTCCGGTCCCTTTTTCGAAGCGTCCGGCGGGGCGGCCTGCTTGTCTTTGGCAATCTGTCCCGCGCCCGACTTGGAAGCGGATTGGGAAGACGCCGCCGACCGCGAATCGTTCGCCGGCGCGGAGAGCTTCTCATCCACCACGCGGCGGACGGTCTCTTCGATCAGGTCGGGATCGAGCCGTTTGCCGGTGGCGCGTTCCACCAGTGACGACAACGCCACTCCGGTGCCGGTCAGCAACTTCGCGGCGGCTTCCCGCGCGTCGTCCGGCAGGGTAGCCCGCAAGCCGTTAAACGACTGGCCCCAGCCGGCGGCACTCATGAAGCGGGTCGTCATGTTCGACAGGGTGGTCGGGTCGCCGAAGATTTGCATGTTGGCGTCGGTAAGCATCTGCCCGATCGCTTCCGCGAACGCCTTCTGCACGTCGGCCCCGGCCTGAATCTCCAGCTTCTGGACCTCGAACTTCAAGGCCGCCTCGCTGAACTCCTGCTTGTTCTGCAACGCCTGACGCTCGACCTCGACGCGGGCACTCTCCACGTCGACCCGTTCGCGGTCGACGCTCACCGGGACCATCTGTTCCGCCTCGGCCCCCTCGGCCCGTTTCTTGGCCGCCTCGGCCTCGGCGATGGCCAGGACCAGCTTGGCCTCTTTCTGCATCTTGGCCGCCTCGAGCTCACCACCGGCAACCTTCTCCAACTCGTACGCCTTGATGTCGGCGTTGGTCAACTCCTGGTACTTGAGGATGTCAACCTCCTGCTTCTCCGTGATCATCTTCTCGGCCGCGTTGCGGTCGGCGGAAGCCGTCACCTTGACGGTCTCGATCCGCTGGGTTTCCTCCTCGCGCGTGGCCTCGGCCGCTCGGGTCTGGGCCTCGGCCGTCGCCCGCTCGGTCTCCTTCTTGGCGACCTCGATTTCCTTGAGCCGCTTGGCGACCTCGACCGCCTGGTTCTTCTTGACTTCGGCTTCCTGCACGGTCCGGTCGCGTACCACCGCCTGGGTTTGCACCTCGCGCTCGCGCTCGACGTCGGCCACCTGGATGACCTCGTTCTTGGTGATCTCCGCCTTATTGACCGCCTCGTCCTTGGCCACGGCGGCCAGCTCAACCTCGCGGCGCTGGTTAATCTCATATTCCTGCCGCTCGCGCAACTTGACGGCTTGAATGTTGGCCACCTCGGTCGCCTGACTGGCCTCGGCCTCGGCCTGGTCTTTTTCCTGGTTCAGGACATCCTTACGCGTGGACACGTCCTTTTCCTTGATGGCCAGTTCCGCGTCGCGGTCGATACGGTTGCGCTGCACGTTCTGGGCCTGGGTGATCTCCGTGATCTTCCGCAGCCCCTGGGCGTCAAATATGTTCCGCGGGTTCAGATTCTCCGACGGCGTCTGGTCCAACATGCTGATGGTCACCGTCTCGAGCGTCAGACCGTTCTGCCGCAGGTCGGCGACCAGGTTTTCCTGCACCGCCGAGGCGAATTCGTCACGTTTGAGCTGCAATTCCATCAGTTCCTTGGTGGCCGCCACGGCCCGCAGGGCCGAAATCAGCTTCTCGCCCACCAGGGCCTTGACCGCGTCGGCCCGCACGCTTTTTTCACCCAGAGAACGGGCGGCGGCCAGGATGTCCTCCGGACTGGGCTGCACGCGAATATAAAACTCGCTGTTGATGTCCACCCGCAGGTTGTCCTTGGTGATCAAAGCGTCGGCGGCGAACCGCTTGACGTCCAGACGCATCGTCTCCAACGAGACCTCGACCAGCTTGTGCAAGACCGGGATGACGAAATCACCCTTGTCCAGAATCACCTTGGCCTTACGCCCGCCGGTCTTGACGAAAGCCTGGTTGGCGGAAGTTTTGCGGTAGAGTTTGGTGATCATCGCCATCAAAGCGGTCAGACCTAACACAGCCGCCCCAATGACCACGCAGACGGCCGTTGAAAAAGTCGACATGCCCATTTGTGATCCGACGATGAACGGTCCGATGATCAGCACCAAACCAACCAGCACTGCGATGAAGAATGTCATTACTAGTACCCCTTTCTTGTATTGTCGCCGCCGCCTCGGCAGCAGCGTATTGCGAGACGCACGCTCAGCCGCGCCGGCCGTGAGCGTTAACGGCGCCGGTCGGCGGCAACGTAGTACAGGTCATCCTTGAGCAAATACTTAACCACTATGATCTTCGCGCCCTTCGGCAACGGCTTACCGCCGGGCACGACTCGACAGCGGATCTGGTGCAGCGTTCCCTCGGGATCGGTGAACTGAGCCCGGCCGCCCTGCTCATCCACCGGCAGACCGACCACGCCCCGCATTCCGACAAGTTGTCGGCGAGTGAAGCCGGAAACACCCTTGGTCGGCAGGTAGCGGGCGATGACACTGCTGACCAAGCGCATCATCACCAGACTAGCCGTCAAGGCACCCAGCAGACTAACCGTAAACCACGCCCCCACCTCGCCGCCCGGACGAGCCGCGCTGGTATTCAGCAGCCAGCCGACCAGCCCGAAGGTGTAACAAGCCGTCATCAGCAGGATCGATAGCGGAACCTTCCCGATGCCGAAGAAGTACAGCACGTCGTTAAGCGTTATCGCCGAGACCGTGTCAACGCCGGCTTCGTGCCCCGCGTGGACCTCGGCGTCATGTTCCACATCATGATCGTGCGCGATTTCGGTCTCCACGTCATGGTCCACGTCCAGATCGTGGTCGGCGTCCATATCAATGTCATGGTCAACCTCGAGATCGACATCGTGATCGACCTCCAGGTCCAAGTCGTGCTCGAGGTCCACGTCCACATCGTGATCGAGGTCGATGTCATGATCCAGATCCGCATCAGCGTCGACGTCGGCGTCCGCGTCGGAATGACCCAGGCCCAACACGCTCAGCAGAGTGAACAGCACCGCCAGCAAGAACGACGCCACGAACGGGAGGTTCGCTCCCATCAGGAGATCGCCCGCCGAACTGGCCAGAAGTTCCGTCCACATGATGTTCCCTCACTCGGCACGGCGTGAGCGTGGCCAGCATATCGCCGGCGAAGCGGCCGTGTCAATTAAAGCGAGCCAACGCACAGGGTATTCACACCGACACGCCGATTTCTTCCAGGTGCATAGTACCTCACACTCGCAAGCGGGACAATTATTGGTAGCGAGGAAAATTATAAGAGGGAACGCAGACGAAGGCGCTTCAGCACGAGCGCTTCCTCGCGGCAGACACGTAGACTAGCATAGTGGCGGTTGTTCAAGCGAAACAGATGAAGCTGCCATGACCGCATCATCCGAGAAGCGTGTGACGGACACTATCCTCGACTCCATCGCCGACGGCGTTTTCACCGTCGATGAGGATTGGCGGATCACGTCGTTCAACCGGGCGGCCGAGCAAATCACGGGCGTGCCACGTGCGGAAGCCATCGGGCGGCGGTGCTGCGACGTGTTCCGGGCGAGCATCTGCGAGAACGAGTGTGCCCTGAAGGAGACGCTCCGCTCCGGGCGGTCGATCGTGAATAAGGCCATCTACATTCTCGACGCCGATGGCCGGCGCATTCCTATCAGCATCTCGGCGGCAGCCCTGAAGAACGCCGCTGGCGATACGATCGGTGGTGTGGAAACCTTCCGGGACCTCAGCCTGGTGGAGGAGCTGCGCAAGGAGTTGGAGGCGAAATACACGTTCGCGGACATCGTCGGCCGCAGTTCGGCGATGCGGCAGCTTTTCGACCTGCTCCCGCAAATCGCCGAGAGCAACACAACCGTGCTCATCGAGGGCGCCAGCGGTACCGGCAAGGAGCTGGTCGCCCGGGCGTTGCACAGCCTCTCGCCGCGCCGTGACAAGCGTTTCGTTGCGGTCAATTGCGGCGCGCTGCCGGACACCCTGTTGGAATCGGAGCTGTTCGGCTACAAGGCCGGCGCGTTTACCGACGCCCGGCACGACAAGCCGGGACGATTGGCAAGCGCGGACGGCGGAACGATCCTGCTCGACGAAATCGGTGATATCTCGCCCGCCATGCAGGCCCGGTTGCTCCGCGTCCTCCAGGAAAGAGTGTTCGAGCCACTCGGGTCCGTCGAGCCGGTGAAGGTGGATGTGCGCGTGGTCGCCGCCACCAACCAGGACCTGAACCGGTTGGTGAAGAAGGGCGTTTTCAGGCAGGATCTGTTTTATCGCATCAACGTGATCCGGCTGAAGCTGCCGGAGTTGCGCGATCGCCGGGAGGACATCCCGCTGCTGGTGGAGCGTTTCATCAGTAAGTTCAATCGCCTCCAGGACAAAGACGTGGCCGGCATCTCGGAAGAGACGCTGGCGCTGCTGATGGAACACGACTATCCGGGCAACGTGCGCGAGCTCGAGAACGTCATCGAGCACGCGTTCGTGCTTTGCCGAGGCGCCCTGATAGAACCACATCATCTGCCGCCAGCAATGCGTGGCGACACCGACCTCAAGCCTCCGCGAGGCCAGGGCGCTCTCACGCTGCAAGCCCTTGAGGCCATGCACATCACGGATGCAGTCCGCCGGCACGGCGGCAACCGTACGGCCGCTGCCCGCGAGCTGGGCATTGACCCCAGCACTCTGTTCCGCAAGATCAAGTCCATGGGGATCGCACTGCCGGATACGGGGCACGGGAGCCGGAAGAAGGAATAGTATTGCAGTGTGCAAGACCGGCGGCCAGCGGTGCTTGCATTATGCAATGCCTGATGCTCATTGTCAGGCCGGGGCGAGCGAGCGTAAGTGCTTGCTTGGCCTACACTTCGCCAGGAATCGAGGCTGATCGTCTGGGGCGGCGCGCGTCTTGCACGAGTCCTCAGTGATGAGAGTAGCGCTTCCAACATGGGACGGCCGGATTTCTCCGGTCTTCGACGTCGCCAGGCGTTTGCTGGTGGTAGACGTCGAGCGTGACGCCGAGATCGGCCGGAGTGAGGTGGATCTCGAAGAAACGCGGCTTGCGGCTAGGGCGAGCCGGGTGACGGCGCTCGGCGTGCACGTGCTTATCTGCGGCGCGATCTCGTGGCCGCTTGAGGCGATGTTGACCTCCGCGGGAATACGGCTCATACCGCAAATTTGCGGGCCGGTGGAGGACGTTCTACGGGCCTTCCTCGCGGGGCAATTGCCGGACGAGGCATTCTTGATGCCGGGCTGCTGCGGTCGGCGCCGACGGTTTCGGGGAGGTCGGCGTCACGGCGGCCGGCCAGGAGCGGGCCGTTGGAGGGGGATGGCATGAAGGTAGCGGTCACATCAAGAGGATCGAATCTGGGGGCCGAGCTTGATCCGCGGTTCGGGCGGGCCAGGTTCTTCGTGGTGGTTGATACCGAGACCGATCGGTCTACGGTTCACGACAACAAGGGGAATCTCAATATTCTCGGGTACGCAGGAATCAAGGCAGCCGAGGCCATCCTCAAACTGGGCGTGCATGCCGTGATTACCGGGAAGGTCGGCCCCAAAGCCTTGGCCAGACTGAAAGCCGGCGATGTCGAGGTCTACGTCGGGGCCACTGGGCACGTGGGGCAGGCCGTGGAGCAGTTCAAGCGCGGGGAGCTTGAATGTATCAGAGAGCCGACTGTAGAAGGACATTGGATGCAGGCGCTCGACCTGCAACGCTTTTCGTCTTCAGACAAGCACGAAAGGAGGTGATCACAATGCCGGCAGGCGATGGAACTGGGCCGCAAGGACAAGGTTCCGGGACCGGCAGAGGTCTGGGGCCTTGCAAGGGCGGAAAAAAAGGGAGCGGTGGCGGCGGACAAGGCCAACGGCCCAGACGGGGTCGCGGCAGCGGTCGTGGCCAGAGGCAAGGCAGCGATGCAGGACGTGGAAGGGGCAGCTAAGTTGACGGATTCCAGGGCATTTTGAAAAAGGAGCAACATCATGCCAGGTGGAGATGGAACGGGCCCTGCCGGACTGGGCTCAATGACGGGACGAGCGGCAGGTTACTGCGCCGGGTTTTCAATGCCCGGTTACACGAACCAGATGCCGGGGCGCGGTTGGGGCATGGGCCGCGGCTGGGGCCGCGGGCGCGGCTGGGGCCGCGGATGGCGCCATGGGTACTATCCGATGGGAGTTGTCGGCGCACAGCCCGCTTACGGGGCCGCGCCGTACTATCCGCCAGTGATGGCCGAGCAGGAAGTTCAAGCACTGAGAGCTCAGGCGGAGCATTTTGAAGGCACGCTCGGTGAGATCAGGAAACGGATCGCGGAACTCGAGGCGGCCAAGGAAAAAGAGGGTTGATGATGCCGCGCGGTGACGGAACGGGGCCGCCGGGTGCTGGTGGTCGTGGTCGTCGCGATGGCCGCGGAATGGGACGCGGGCGTGGCCGGGGCGGACGCATGCGGCGCGCGCTCCAAGGCGGCAGGAGTGATCGGACAGCGCAGCCCCCGAACCTTCCGAGAGGCGCCGCGCCGGCCAAACCGCGGATGCTCAGCCCTTTGAAGGACCAGACCCTTGCCATGGAGCACCTGGACGCAGTAAGGTTGCGCGAGGCCGCACGGCGCGCCGCTCATGCACCGCTGGTCGCGAGTGTCGACGAAGCAGCGTGCACCCTGTGTGGGGTTTGCCAGACGGTCTGTCCGACCGAGGCGATCACCCTGGGCGAGACGGCCGTCACGGTGAACGCGGAGGCCTGCCGCGGTTGCGGGGCCTGTGTGGAAGCGTGCCCCCGCGGGGCCATCAGGTTAAGAGGATCGGCCACGAGCAATGCAAACCTACCTTGAGTGCGTGCCCTGCTTCGTCCGACAGGCGCTTGATTCCGTGCGCTTGGTGACCGACGACGAGGAGGTTCACGAGCGGCTGCTGCGAGAGATCCTGCGAGCCGCTAGTGAAATGGACCTGTGGCAATCACCGCCGGCGATGGGCCAACGCATCCATCGTCTGATTCGCCGCCTGACGGGTCAAAGTGATCCGTATCGTGAGCTGAAGGATCACTCCACTCGGGTGGCGCTGGAGCTCTATCCGAAGCTGCGCGCTCGGGTGCACGCCTCATCCCGTCCGTTGGAGACAGCTCTGCGGCTGGCGATCGCCGGCAATGTCATTGACATGGGCGTCAAGGCCCACTTTGACGAACCTGCCTTGCACGAGGCGATTGAAGATGCTTCGTCGGCACCGCTGGACGGCGACATGCGTGCCTTTGCCGAGACGCTGTCCGGGGCGCGAAGAATTCTCTATTTGGCCGACAACGCCGGGGAGATCGTGTTCGACCGGCTGTTGCTCGAACAGATGCCGGTCGAGAAGGTGACCGTGGCCGTGCGGGGCTTTCCGGTGATCAATGATGTGACGATCGCCGACACGCAGGCCGCGGGGATTCCCGGGCTGGTCGAAGTCATCGACAACGGTTCGGATGCGCCGGGCACGATTCTCGACGATTGCAGCAGCGAGTTCCGGCACCGTTTCGACGCGGCAGACATGATCGTCGCGAAAGGTCAGGGCAACTATGAGACGCTCAACGAGGTGGAGAAGGACATCTTCTTTGTGCTCAAGGCAAAATGCCCCGTGATCGCCAGAGATCTGGGCTGCCGCGTCGGCAGTCTGATTCTGCGGAGATCGAGGCACGCCCGGGTTGCCGCCGGGGACACGAATGAAATCGAGGACGCAGGTTCCGCGGGACTGTGAATCATGACTGTTGCGGCGGACTGCTAAACGAAAGGACAACAACACACATGAAAATCGCAATTACCGCTACGGAACCGCGGCTGGAGTCGGGTGTTGAACCGCGCTTCGGCCGCTGCCCCTATTTCCTGATCGTCGAGACCGACGACATGAGCTTCGAGGCGATTGACAACGCCAGCCAGGAGCTCGGTCAGGGAGCCGGGATTCAGTCGGCCCGGATCATGGCCGACAAGGGCGTCCAGTACGTTCTGACCGGCAACTGCGGCCCGAACGCCCATCAGACCCTGTCGGCAGCCGGCATCGGCGTGATTATCGGCTGCTCTGGGACGGTTCGGGACGTGGCCGAGCTGTTCAAGGCCGGTCAGCTCAAGCCGACAGAACAGCCAAACGTCCCCGGCCATGCCGGCATGGCTGGCGCGCCCAGCGCTCTTCAGGGCCAGCCGACACCATTCCAGCAACCGCGGATGTCCGGTGGGGGCATGGGCATGGGCCGCGGGATGGGAAGGGGTGGTGGTATGGGCCGAGGCGGCGGCATGGGACGGGGCATGGGGCGCGGCGGTGGCATGGGCCGCGGGATGGGCATGGGTGCTGGACCGCCAGGAGACGATCCGGCTTCGACGTTGCCGCCGGGTCAAGACCTCAGCAAGGAGGATGAGTTGGCGATGCTCAAGCGGCAGGCGGATGCCATGACCGAACAAATGCGCCAATTGCAGCAGCGGATTCAGCAGTTGGAACAGGAAGGATAACCGCATGGCGGCGACGGTAGATGTTGAAAAGTGTACGGGATGCGGCGCATGCGTTGACGTGTGCCCAGTAGAGGTTATTGCGCTGGAGAACGAAAAGGCAGTCATTGATGAAGAGAACTGTATCGACTGTGCAGCGTGCGTGGCCGAATGCCCAACCGAGGCAATCAGTGTTCCCGAATAGGCATGGCTTGTTCAGGCCAACGGCTGTAATGAGCCACGGTGTGCAGTGAGAATAGCCATAGCCAGCGGCAAGGGCGGAACCGGCAAAACAACACTGGCCACGAATCTGGCCGTGGCGGTGTCGCGCCAGGGACGCTCCGCGGCGTACCTGGATTGCGACGTGGAAGAACCCAACGGACACCTGTTCCTCAAACCCGCCCTCGCTGAGCGTACGCCGGTGGCGATACCGGTGCCGCGAGTCATCGAACAGGCGTGTGAGCAGTGCGGTCAGTGCGGCGCGATTTGCCAATACAGCGCGATCGTGTGTCTGGGACAGAAGGTCCTCGTATACCCGGAGCTGTGCCACGGCTGCGGCGGCTGCGCCTTGGCCTGCCCCTGCCAGGCGATTATCGAGGTGCCGCGAGAGATTGGCGTCGTGGAGCGCGGGCAGGCCGGCCCGGTCCAGTTTGTGCACGGTCTGCTGAACGTGGGCGAGGCCCAAAGTCCGCCGGTGATCAAGGCGGTCAGGGCCGCGGCCCCGGACGTTGACTGGCTCGTCATCGATGCCCCGCCGGGTACGTCCTGTCCGGTCATTACGGCCGTGCTTAATAGTGACTTCGTCGTGCTCGTTACCGAGCCGACGCCGTTTGGGCTCAATGACCTGATACTGGCGGTGGAGACCGTGCGGCAACTGGAGCTTCCGTTCGGCGTGGTCATCAATCGCGCCGATGTCGGCGACGGCCGCGTTGTGGATTACTGTGCCGCCGAGCAGATTCCGGTGTTGCTTGAGATTCCAGACGACCGACGCATCGCGGAGGCGTATTCGCGCGGGGAGCTCGTGATCGACGCCGTGCCGGAGACTCAAGCGGCGTTCGAACAGCTTCAGGCCCGGCTGGAGGAGTCGTTGCTGCCGCATCGGACAGGAGAACCATGAGTCGCGCGAACGAGTCCGGCACCACCGAACAATCTGCCGGCCCTGGCACACGGAAATTGTGTCGATCGGCCAAGCGCCGCTTCCTGGCACCGCTGGCCCGCTTTTTGGGGTGGTGGGCCGGCTTGTTCGCGTTCTTGACCGCGTTCTCCGTGTGTCCGTTCTGCGGTCAGCCCGGGTGCGCGGGTGGGCCTGCTTTCGCCGGGCTGTTCGGCGGTATTTCCGCGTTCTTCCTGTCAGCTCTGCGCCTGGGAAGCCGGCGACAGAAAGCTCCGCACCGTGGACTCCCGCACGATCAGGATGGCGCGGATTAGTAGAAGAAACGTAGGCCTGGATATAATGACACCATGATCGTCCCTCCCTGGAAGCTACAGGTGACCCGATGAGCCACGTATTCGGACCCGTGCCGTCCCGTCGGCTGGGGCGTTCACTGGGCATCGACCTGGTACCGTTCAAGACGTGCTCCTACGACTGCATCTATTGCCAGCTCGGCCGAACGACGAACAAGACCATTGAACGGAAGGAATATGTCCCGTTGGACGAAGTCCTGGAGGAACTCGAGTGCCGGCTGGCGGCCGGACCGGAAGCCGACTATGTCACGTTGTCCGGATCGGGCGAACCCACCTTGTATTCCCGTTTGGCGCCACTGATCGCGGGGATCAAGGAAAGAACCGACCGGCCCGTCGCCGTGCTGACGAACGGGTCGCTGCTGTGGGACCGTGACGTGCAGGAAGCGCTCCTGGAAGCGGATCTCGTCATCCCCTCGCTGGACGCCGGCGACGAGGCCACGTTCCAGTGGGTAAACCGGCCGCACGCGGCGATTCTCTTCGACCGCATGGTAACTGGAATCGAGGAGTTTCGGCAGCGGTTCTCCAAACCGCTCTGGCTCGAGGTGTTTCTCCTGAAAGGTCTAAACGCAGCCGGCATCCAGCAGGAGAGGATTGCTCGCTGGCTAGATCGGATTATGCCCGACCGCGTGCAGTTGAACACGGTAACACGCCCCCCCTGCGAGGCATTTGCCCGGCCGGTGCCGCTTGACGAACTCACACAGGCCGCTCGGCTCTTCGGAGACCGCGCCGAGGTGATCGCTGAATACCAAACCGTACATCATGGCGAGTATTATCAGGCCCGCCGGGAGGATATTCTCAACCTCTTGATGCGGCGCCCGTGTACACTGAACGATCTGGCCACCGGGCTCGGACTGCATTCCAATGAGGTCGTGAAGTACTTGGACGAGTTGCTCAGGGAGCACGTGCTGGTCTGCGAGGGTAGCGGCGCGGGAGCGTTCTACCGATTCGCGAAACGAACAGACGACGATAGCGCGCCTCAATGAATGGAAGAGGAACACAAGGTCGCGACGGCACGGAGTTAAAAGCGTGTCCGGCAAAATGCTGAAGATGAACTTCTACGACAGGATCAAGCCGCGACTGTATGAGCGGATCGGGCGCGAATTGCGTCTGGCTGGTCGCGTCCTCGATCTCGGCTGTGGCGCGTGCGGGTTGGTGAAATACCTGGCCCAAGTGTATCGCCAGCACGTCACCGGGGTTGACATCTCCTCGGCGGACTTTCCAAAACGGCCTCGCTCATCCAGGAACGCGCGGATTCGCTACGTTCGAAAAGACGCAGCTCATCTTGACTTCGCAGCGAACGAATCCGTGGACGCGGTCGTAGTGCTGTGGGCCCTGCACGAGATGAAACACGCCAGGACAATCCTGCGGGAAGCCAAGCGTGTCTTGCGCCCCGGCGGGGAGATCCTGATTGTGGAATTCCCACGGGATTCGCTGGCGCAACGTCTGTGGGGTGAGGATTACTACAGCCCGGAGGAGTTGGCCGGGATGCTCGATAAGGCTGGGTATCAGGAAACCTCGGTGCGATTGATTGAGCGACGCCGGCTCATTTGGGCCAGAGGTTTCCGCCCGGAAAGGCTTCGAAAGACGGGAACCGCTTCATGAAAGAACTGGTCATCATCAGTGGCAAGGGCGGGACAGGAAAGACGTCGATCGTGGCCGCGTTCGCCACGCTGGCCGAAAACGCCGTTCTGGCGGATTGCGACGTCGACGCGGCCGATCTCCATCTCGTCCTGGACCCGACGATTGTCAAACGCGAGACGTTTTCCGGCGGCTCGCAGGCCCGGATTATGCCCGAACGCTGCACGGCCTGTGGGAAATGCGCGGAAGTGTGCCGGTTTGATGCGGTTTCTTCCCGCGAAGCCGATGAAGGGCAGCGCGAAAAGGCGTATCGCATCGATCCGATCGCCTGCGAGGGTTGCGGCGTCTGTGCTTGGTTCTGCCCCGAGGAGGCCATCGAGTTTGCTCCCGCGATCAACGGGGAGTGGTTCGTATCCGAGACGCGCGCCGGACCGATGGTGCATGCCAAGTTAGGTATCGCGGAAGAGAATTCCGGCAAGCTGGTCAGCCTGGTTCGCGAGCGGGCGCGGGAGACCGCCAAAAGCCGCGCGCGTGATCTGGTTCTCATTGATGGCTCACCAGGCATCGGCTGTCCGGTGATCGCCTCGATAACAGGGGCTGATTTGGCCTTGGTAGTTACGGAGCCGACATTAAGCGGCCGGCATGATCTGGAACGTGTATCAGATTTGACCAGGCATTTCCGCGTCGAAACGCTGATTTGCATCAACAAATGGGATATAAACGAGAATCTCACGCTAAACATCGAAGCCTTGGCGCGCCGCCGCGGTCTTAAGGTGGCGGGGAGAGTTCGCTACGATCGGGCCATCACGGAGGCTCAGATCAGGATGCAGTCCATCACCGAGTATGCAACGGACGGTGTCACGGCCGATGTTCGACAACTCTGGGCAAACGTCCTGGAGACGCTCAGGAGTCCAAATGTCACAGCAACAGGCACAACCAATTGACGAGGCCCAGCGGCAGCGTGACGAGCAGATGCTTCAAGCCCGGATGAAGACCATCCGACGAAAGCTGCTCGTCCTGTCGGGCAAAGGCGGCGTCGGGAAGAGCACCGTGGCTGCCAACCTGGCGGTATCCCTGGCACTAGCCGGCAAGGCCGTCGGCCTCCTGGACGTCGACGTCCACGGACCGAGCATTCCGAAACTACTGGGGCTGGAGGGTAAGCAGATCGGCGTTTCCGGAGAGGACATGTCGCCGGTCCACATGAACGACAAACTGGCGGTCATGTCGATCGGGTTCCTGTTGCCCAGTGGTAACGAGCCCGTGATCTGGCGCGGCCCGCGCAAGTTTCACCTCATACGCCAATTCCTGACAAACGTCGCTTGGGGCAACCTGGATGTCTTGGTCGTCGATTCACCGCCGGGAACGGGGGACGAACCGCTGTCGGTCGCTCAGCTCGTCGGTTCGCCGGCGGAGGCCGTGATCGTAACTACGCCGCAAGACCTGGCTGTCGCGGACGTGCGCCGCTGCGTGTCCTTCTGCAACAGTCTGTCGTTGCCGGTTGCGGGAATCGTGGAGAATATGAGCGGCTTTGTTTGCCCAAACTGTGGGCAGCAAATCGATTTGTTCAAGAAAGGTGGCGGCAAGGCCCTGGCTGATGAAATGAGCGTGCCATTCCTGGGATCGATCCCGATCGATCCGGATATCGTTACATCAGGCGATGCGGGAATCCCGTTCATTGACAACCGTACGAACAGTCTCGGCGCCCAGGCGTTCGCCGACGTCGTGGGCTTGCTCCTGGGACAACAAACACCAGCACACGCCAGTGTCGCAACAGAGAATCAAGGCAAGGAGGATCGTCGTATGAAGATTGCAATCCCTGTACAGGCAGGACGTGTGAGCATGCACTTTGGACATTGCGAGGAGTTCGCACTGTACGAGGTCAACGAGGATGACAAGGCGATCCTCGGCAAGACCATGCACAAGCCACCATCCCACGAGCCGGGAGCCCTGCCGCGCTGGCTGCACGAGCTTGGCGCCAACGTGATCATTACCGGCGGCATGGGCCAGCGGGCACAGCAACTGTTCGCGCAAAACGGCATCACTGTCGTCGTGGGCGCACCGGCCGAGACGCCCGAGCAGTTGGCAACCGCATACCTGAACGGAGCGTTACAGGCCGGAGAGAACATCTGTGACCATTGAGTGCGCCCAAGACGGGTTGCAGCAGGTGCGCGCCCAAGTACATTCAAACTGCGTGGTCTGTAGCCCCTCAAATGACCGGAGCATGCGACTGAAGTTTGCGGCGTCCGACGACGGCCGCGTGCAGGCGCGCTTCGATTGCGACGCAGCCTTTGAAGGTTATGCAGGTATGCTGCACGGTGGTGTGGTTGCCTCCCTCCTGGACGGCGCGATGACCAATTGCATGTTTGCTCACGGCATCCCGGCCGTGACGGCGGAACTGACGGTGCGCTTTCGGCATCCGGTGCGCACGGGCGTGGCCGTCACCGTGCGGGCCTGGGTGGAACGCTGCTCTCCTCCCTTGCACGTGCTCAAAGCTGAGGTCGTACAAAACGGTCAGCTCATGGCCACGGCACGCGGAAAGTTCATGGACCAGGCACGGATTACGAAGCAACGGCATGGAGAAGAATGAATGAAAGAGAGAGACGTAGTTGTCATAGGCGGCAGCGCCGCCGGATTAACAGCGGCCCTCACGGCGCGTCGCCACTATCCAAGCAAGCGGGTTCTTGTCGTCCGGCGTGAGGAGCAGGTTCTCGTCCCGTGCGGGATTCCTTACATCTTCGGTACGCTCAAGGACCCGGAGAAGAATGTCATGCCGGACGCGCCGTACGAGGCCAACAACATCGAGCTGTTGAAAGCTGACGTTACCGAGCTCGATCGAGACAAGAAGCTCCTCCATGCGAGCGCGGAGAGTGTACGTTACGACCGTCTGGTGATGGCAACCGGTTCCTTGCCGATCATGCCGCCGATTCCCGGGTTTGATATCGATGGCGTTTTCGCGATTCAGAAAGACATCGATTACTTGCGGCGGCTGTTCGAGCGCCTTCAGGCCGCCAAGGACGTCGTCATTATCGGCGGCGGGTTCATCGGGATCGAGTTCGCTGATGAAATCAAGAAGATGGGCAACGCCAACGTCACGATCGTGGAGATGATGCCACACTGTCTCAGCCTGGCTTACGATGACGAATTCTGCGTTGAGATGGAGGAGGTGCTCGCCTCTCGTGGAATTGCGATCAAGACGGCCGCGAAGGTCGAGCAAATTCAGGGCCGGGATCACGTTAAATCCGTCCTGCTATCCGACGGCTCCGAAATAATGGCGGACGCCGTGATACTCGGTATCGGCGCGGTGGCTAACGTGGACCTGGCAAAGAAGGCCGGCCTGCGCATTGGTTTAACCGGCGGGATCGCGGTGGATCAGACGATGCTGACCTCGGATCCATCAGTATTCGCGTGCGGCGACTGCGCCGAGAAAATCTCGTTCTTTGGCGGCCGCCCTTCCGGCCTGAAGCTCGCCTCGATTGCCCAAATGGAGGCTCGGATCGCCGGAGCGAACCTGTTTGGAATCACGCGTCAGAACTACGGCACGGTCGGAGTGTGGTCGACCTGCGTGGGCGACTTCGCCCTCGGTACCGCCGGCCTGACCGAGGCCATGGCCAGACAGCACGGCTACGACGTGGTGGTCGCAACCGTCGAGGGGCCCAATCGGCACCCGGGCGGCATGCCCGGCATGGCCCAAACAAAGATGAAAGCGGTCTTTGAGGCGAATTCGGGCGTCATACTGGGTGGCCAGGTGCGTGGTGACACGGCAACGGGTGAGATGATCAATGCGGTTTCGGCTGGTGTGCAGAAGCGGATGACCGTTGAGGACATTGCGACCTTCCAGATCGGCACCCATCCCGCCCTCACGGCGTCACCGGTCGTGTATCCGCTCGTGAACGCGGCGGAGGTGGCCATCAGTAAAATGCGGGGACGGGTCTAACCGCCTTCGAAGAAGGGAGAGCCTCAATGGCTAAGATACTCGTGATCGACGACGATCAGGACCTCCTGGACGCCGTGCGGCTGATGCTTGAGAAAGCGCACTTTGAAGTGGAGGTAGCCCTGACCCCTGAGCAAGGGATCGAGAAGGTCAAGTCCAGCGCTCCTGATCTCGTTGTTCTTGACGTCATGATGCCGAGTGGCTACGAGGGTTTTGCGGTCGCCCGAGCGATCCGCGAAGACCTGAAGATGCAGCATCTGCCGATTGTTATTCTGTCCTGCGTACATGAGGAAAAGCAGATACCATACCGCTTTGCCCCCGACGAGAGCTATTTGCCGGTCGACGTGTTTTTGGACAAGCCGATTGACATCGATAGGCTGCTCGCAACCGTCAATGAGCTTCTGGGTGAAGAGCGTGAGGAGCCCAAGTATCCCTTGTAGGCGCGCGGGCCGCGGGCAAGCGCCGGAGAGTGGCACGGCCGCGACCGTGCGGGCCTGGCTCGAGCGCTCATCAGTCCCGCTCCACCTGCTGAAGGCGGAGATCATACAGGGCGGACAGCATCGCGCAGGGCTGGGGACCGCCGAGTGAAGGTATCCGGCTATTGAATTTGGGATGAGATCACGATGAGCAACGAAGCCAAGGCCGGCTGGCAGGAACGTTACGCCGACAAGATTGAGACCGCTGAGCAGGCGGTGCGGCGGATTCACCACGGGCATCGCGTGTTCGTCGGCTCGGGTGCCGGCGAGCCGCAGTGTCTCGTCGAGGCGCTGGCGGCGCGCGAGAATCTGGACGACACCGAGATCGTACACATCATGACGCTCGGCGTGGCGCCCTACGCCGAGCCGAAGTTCGACCAGCGTTTTCGCCACAACGCGTTTTTCATCGGCGCCAATGTGCGCGAAGCGGTTCGCCAGGGGCGCGCGGACTACACCCCGATCTTCCTCTCCGAGATTCCCCGGCTGTTTCACACGGGCAGGATCGTGATCGACGTGGCGCTGATCCAGGTCAGCGAACCTGACGAGCACGGCTACTGCTCCTACGGCGTTTCGACCGACATCGTCAAGTCCGCCGCCGAGAGCGCCCGTTGCGTCATCGCCGAGGTCAACTCGAACACGCCGCGGGCGCTGGGCGATTGCTTCATCAACGTGCGCGACATCGCCGCGCTGGTGCCGTGCGACACGCCGATCCTGGAGGCCCCGCAGGGCGCGCCGGACGAGATGTCGCGGAGCATCGCGCGGCACATCGCCGACCTGATCGAGGACGGCTCGACGCTCCAACTCGGCATCGGCACGATCCCCGACGCCGTGCTGCACTTCCTCGAGGACCGCCGCGATCTAGGCGTCCACACCGAGATGTTCTCCGACGGGGTGATTTCGTTGGTCGAGAAGGGCGTCGTCACCAACAAGCGCAAGACGTTTCACCGCGGCAAGATGATTGCCAGCTTCGTGCTCGGCTCACGCAAGCTGTACGACTTCATCAACAACAACCCGCTGATCGCGTTCTATCCCACCGAGTACACCAACGACCCGTTCAATATTGCCAAGAATGACAAGATGATCTCGATCAACTCGGCGATTGAGGTGGACTTGACCGGGCAAGTGTGCGCCGACTCGCTCGGCGAATTGTTCTACAGCGGCATCGGCGGACAGGTCGATTTTGTCCGCGGGGCCTCACGCTCCAACGGCGGCAAGGCGATCATCGCCCTGCCGTCCACCGCCAAGGACGAGAGCATCTCCCGCATCGTGCCGACGCTGAAGCCCGGCGCCGGCGTGGTCACATCGCGCGGCGACGTGCAGTATGTCGTGACCGAATACGGAGCCGCGTACCTGCACGGCAAGACGATCCGCGAGCGGGCGATGGGGCTGATCCAGATCGCGCACCCAAAGTTCCGCCCGTGGCTGCTCTCGGAAGCGAAGCAGCGCGGTCTGGTGTATCGCGACCAGATCGAACTGCCGGTTTCGACGCCGGTGTATCCGGAAGAGCTGGAGCGCTGGGTATCACTCAAGGACGAGACGCGGGTGTTCGTCCGCCCGGTGCGTCTCACCGACGAGGCGCGGATGCGCGATATGTTCTACTAGCTCTCGGAAACGGCTGTTTACCACCGTTTCTTCAGTCACATCAAGTCGATGCCGCACGAGCGGATGCAGGCATTCATGCGCGTCGATTACGAGCGCGACATGGTGCTGTTGGCGGCGACCGGCAAAGGCGAGGAAGACGCCGTCGTTGCGATCGGCCGTTACAACCTTAATCGCCAGAGCAACATGGCCGAGGTGGCGTTCGTGGTCCGCGACGACTGGCAGAACAAGGGGCTGGGCTCGCAACTGTTCGCCACCCTGTTCGATGTCGCCCGCGGCAAGGGCATCCACGGCTTCGTAGCAGAGGTCATGGCGGACAACCACGCCATGCTACAAGTTTTCCACAACTCCGGCCTGTCGATCGAAACCAAGCTCGAGGAGAGCGTGTACTTCCTGACGATGCTCTTCGACGAAAACTGACCGCTGCGATAACACGTTGTCACGAAATGTGTTGCGGCGGCTTGACGTCGCCCCGACCGGATCGGGCCTCAGGGAGATATTGTCTAGAGCTAGTTCAGTAAAAGTCCGTTGCTTTGGGAGGGCGAGCCTCCCGGCGAGCCGCGGCTCGGCAGGAGCCTCGCCCTCCCAACGGGAGCATCGCCCTCCCAACGGACGCCAGATGTTTTTTGAAACTGCTCCAGCCGCCTGTTCAACATGAACACTTGTGTCTATGATAAGTGTGCAGGAGGCGTTTTTCTCCCCACTGACGGAGGCGGTTGCCATGAGCAAGAGCCAGCCGGAACACCAGGTGCTGGACGGCGGCGACTTCGAGGCGGTTCTCGACAGCCTCGATGAAGGGATCGTCACGCTCGACGACCACGGCAATGTGATCGGCATTAACCGCGCTGCGTGCGAGCTTTTGGACATATCCAAAGCGGAAGCCTTGAAACACGGCTGCCCCTGCTTGTTGGGCGAGGAGATCTGCGCCCCGGGCTCCCGGCTGAGGGAGTCGATCTCGAAGAGGCAGCCGATCCGCTTCGACGAGGTGAACCTCGAAATGAACGCCGAGCACCGGAAGGTCTTTACGATGCGTAGCGTCGTCTTCCGTGCGGGGGAGCGAAGAACGGGGGGCGGGGTCGTGATCTTCAGCGACATAACCGAGTTGGTCAACCTGAGGCGTGATCTCGGCACGCGCTATCGGCTTCACAACATCATCGGCAAGAGCAAGGCAATCCAAGACGTCTTCGAGCTCATCGAGCAAGTGGCTGACTCGGACGCCACGGTCCTGATCGAAGGCGAGACGGGCACCGGTAAGGAACTTGTCGCGCACGCCATTCACCATCTCGGCCCCCGGGCCGCCGGCCCGTTCGTGGCCGTGAACTGCTCCGCCCTGCCGGAGAGCTTGCTCGAAAGCGAGTTGTTCGGGCATACGCGCGGCGCATTCACGGGAGCTCTGCGCGACAAGCGCGGCCGGTTCGAGGCGGCGTCCGGCGGAACGATCTTCCTCGATGAGATCGGCGACATATCCGCTAACATACAGGTCAAGCTGCTGCGCGTGCTCCAAGAGCGAACGATCGAGCGCGTGGGAGATGAGCAGCCGCTGGCGGTCGACATTCGCGTGATCGCCGCCACCAATCGTCCGCTTGCGGAACTGGTTTCCTCCGGGCAATTCCGGCAGGATCTGTACTATCGCCTGCGGGTGGTGCCGATTCGGTTGCCGATGCTTAGCGGGCGGCGCGATGATATTCCGCTGTTGGCCCAGCATTTTGTCGAAAGGTTCCGCGAGCAGACGGGGCGGGCAATCGACGGGATCGACGAAGAAGCTCTGGCACTCATGCTCGACCACCGCTGGCCGGGCAACGTACGCGAACTCGAGAACGCTGTCGAACACGCATTCGTCAAGGCGCGCCGCGGCCTCATCCGTCCCGCGCACCTGCCGCTCGAACTGCGTCAGGGCGAATCCGGCGGCGTGGAATCGCCGGCTCACGACGCGCCGGTTCGTTCACGAGGGCGTGGCCGGGCAGACCTGTCGCCTGAGCGGGTGCGAGAGGTCCTGACGGCAACGGGCTGGAACGTCGCCAAGGCGGCCCGCCGGCTTCACATCAGCAGAACCACACTGTACAAGCGGATGGCGGAATTCAACCTCGACCAAAAGGGAGGGCGAAGCTCCCGCTGAGCCGTGGCCAAGGGGAGGGCGAAGCTCCTGCTGAGCCGTGGCGCCCCCGGCTCGGCAGGAGCCTCGCCCTCCCGTGGGCCGTGGCGCCCCTGGCTCGGCAGGAGCCTCGCCCTCCCGCTCGGCGTGTGTGCCACTGCTCTTGAGCAGTGTCTTTTCTGACCGGCGGTCGCTTGGGCACTGCTCAAGAGCAGTGGCACACGGCTTGGCTCGGCAGGAGCCTCGCCCTCCCGTTATGCCGCAGTCTGCGTCTGTGCCATGAGTCGGGCCAGGGCGGGGGCGCGGGCGTCGATCGGCTTGATCAATAAGCCGGCGACCTCGGTGAGCAGCGCGCGGGAGTGCTGCTGATAGTCGTGGGCCTCCGCCGTCGCGCCGGCCAGGGCCTGCTCCAGCTCGCAACCGACGTCGTCCAGCCCAGCCAGCAGCCCCGCCCGCAGGGCGCCCAGGGCGGTTCGTTCGAGAGACGGCCGCAGCAAACGGTCGATCGTGAACGGTACCGCCCAGGCAATCAGTACCAGCAGGATGCTATGAAGCGCCAAGTCGAGCCCGCGGAACGACTCCTCCCCGTGCACCGCTTTGTAATACCCCACCACCACCGCCCAGGCGACCCACAACAGAGCCAACGCCGGCAGGAAAGCCATCAGGAAACCAGTGAGGCGGCGGGTAATGCGCGTCAGGGTGTTTCCGGGACGCGCAAACGCCGCCCGCACATGATCATGTAAGAACTCCGTGACCCTGGTGCCGGCTGAGTCTCCCACCGCGTCCAATTTCCGCCGCACCGGCACGGCCGCCAAGCCGGCTCGGCGAGCACTGACTTCGGTCGCGTCGAGGCAGGCCTGGAGCTTGGATTGGGTCCAGTCATCCCACAGATGCCCGGTAAGCTGATCGAGCAGGACGACGTCGGCCGCTTTCGGCTCGGCCCCTTCCTGGTCGGACTTCGTGCCGGGCGCAGCCGACAGGCGGCGTCGGAGCTGCTCCCAAATCGTACCGGCGTTCGCGCCAAAGCGTCCCGCCACGGCCCGCAGAGACCACTCGGCCCCCTCGGCGATGGTTTCGGCCGCCGACTGCCAGCTTTTCCGGCACGTCTCGGCGAGTTGTCCCCAGCGCGCCTCTTCGCCCAAGTGTTCCTGGGCGGCCTGGAGCGCGCGGCGTAATTCTTGCAGGCGGGCTCGATGCCCCAGGCGAGTCAGCTCCCGCACGCCATGGGCCTCAAGCAGATCGCCGAGCAGGGTCTGGAGCTGGTCAAACTGATCGGGCGATGGGAGCGTCTTTCCGGGGGCACAGCAAGTTGGCAGCAGCAGCGGGTCCTGGAAACCGGCGTCGGCCAGCATGTTTGAGAAGTCCTCGACCTGCGTGGGGTCGCCCTCGTCCCAACGGTTGAGAACGAACATCCAGCCGTGCTTGTGGCCGCGCTCCCGCAAGACGCGCCAGCCGACGTCGTCGCGGTAGCGTTCGGGACTGACCACGTAGCACACGAGGTCCACGTGTGGCAGCCACGCCAGGGCACAGCGCCGGTTGGCTTCCTCGGTGCTGTCGATGTCGGGGGCGTCGATCCAGAGCACGTCACGGTGAGCGTCGGAGGTGTGCCGTTTGATGTGTACGGTGTCGATCGGCAGTTCAGGCGGCAAGTCGGCCAGCTCCACCGACTCATGAACGAAGACCGTCACTTCGCGTGAGGTGGGCCGCTCGACGCCGGTGCGCGCGATGGTCTCACCCGCGATCCGGTTCAGCAGACTGCTCTTGCCCACGCCGGTACCGCCGAAGAACGCGACCACCAAGGGGCGCATCTGTCGATCGACGAACAGATCGGCGGGCGTGCCTTGCTCGACCGCGGCCAACCGGTCCAAGTCGGCGTCGTCGAGCCAGTCAGCAGCGTGAGCTTGCTCGAACCACGCCCGGGTGCGCGTTACCAGAGCCGCGAACGGATCACTCATCGGCTCTCTCCCAGGTTTCCAGCGCCTGCGTGGACGCTTGCAGGTGCTCACGCGTAATTGCAAATAGGCCGGCGTCTTCGAGATTGGTCACCAGGTCGTTCAATTCGCGTACCAGGGTCTTTTGTACGAGTTCTTCCTCCACCGCCTGGCGTTGTCGTGCCTTGAGGGACCGGTCCACACGTCCCAACTCGAGTCCGGCGACTCCTTGCATCAATAATGAGGTCAGTGCGAACGCCGCCGGTGCCCAAACCGCGTCCAACGGCGAGAGCCCCCCGGTCTTGACCAGGAGCAGAATGGAGCCGAGGTCGATTGTCGCCCGGGCCGTCCGCAGGGTGTTGAGCCGGGCCGGGTGCTTTTGCAACTCCTCGTAAAGGCTATTCGCCGCCGTGCGAATTTCAGAAGTGACCTGTTCATGGTGCGCGTGAATCGCCCGGTCGAATGTCTGATGCAATTGCTCCTGCTCGGCCTCCAGCTTGAGTTCGAGCGCCTGCCAGACGGCGTAGGCCGGTGAGGTCGGCGAGCAACGCCGTACTACGTCCCGTTGGAGCCCAGCCAGCAAGGCCGCCATTGTGTCGACGAGCACGGTTGCTTCGGCCCCCAGGCTGTGAACCATGCCGCCGGATTTGCGACGCCGGTGCCACCAGGAGTGCCCGGCGGCCATGAGTTGGCGGGCCGGCCACGTAAGAACCTGCCGGGTGCGGGCCATCAACCCGCCGACTCGTGGTATTTCGAGCAGATTGAGCAGTTCGACCGAGGCCCGCCGGAAGCTGTCGTAGCGCTGCGGGTGGTCCAGGTAGTCACGCTGATACGCCTCCATGAATTTTGTCGCGGCGGCCGTCACCATGCGTTGCCATTGCTCGACGGCCTCGTGCTCGGCCTGGACCGGCGCGAGCCAGGCCTCCCAGTGTCGCCGAAGAAGCGCCCGCACGCCGGCTGCCCGGGGGGGGATGTCGGGCCGGTCGGTGACGGTGCTCAAGCGATCCAGGACCGCGTTCCGCAATCGCCGCACCAACTCCGCCGAGGCCGCTGAGCAACCCGTCGCGAGCGTTGGATCGTAGGGCAGAGTAATGATCGGGACGTCGCCCCAGGCCCGGCCATGCTCAGAAAGTCGGCGGCGAAGAGAGTCGCTGACCGCTTCCTCGGCATCCGGAGTAAGCTTGTTGAGGCAGATAATCAGGGGGCGGGCCAGCGGCTCGACCAGCTCCAGCAGGTGCCAGACCGAGAGATCGGAGTACTTCTCCTTGCTGAGAACCAGAATATGGACGTCGGCCAGTGCGGCGGTTTCCAACACCCCCCGTGCGTAGCGGCGAGCCGCCAATGAGTCGAAATCAGGGGTGTCCCACACGACGCAGGAAGGCAGTTGCTCCGCCCCGCCGAACAGGTTCTGCTCGGAGATCGCCACCGCGGACGACCGGACCGGCGTCAGGGCGAAAGCCGCGAAGTCCGCACGGTCGAGTTCTCGGGGCTCACGGCGTTGCCAACCCGGGAACAAGGTGGCGACCCAAGTATCGCTTGGCGGACCCGTTGAATTCCAGAATCCCTCCGGATGCACGGTGAAACCGGCCAGCGGACTGACCTCCGCGACGCTGCTGCCGAGCAGCAAGTTCACCAGCGTGCTCTTGCCGGTCTGGGTCGGCCCCAGGACGACAATCTGCGGCGGGCAGGCCGCGTCGTCCGCGCTGTAACGGACCGCCGCCTCGGCCAACAGCAGCGTCTGTAGCCGTTCATCAATCACAACCGAGTTCGTAGCGGAAACACGGCCGGATGCGCGCAGCCGACAGTACCCGGCGCTCAGATGCCCGATAAAGCGACTCAGCGTCCGCGGCGGAGTCTCCTCCGTCGGCTCGGCCGGTGACGGCGGCAAGTTTGACACACGTTCATCTTCCACGGAGACGTATTCTGCCCGAACACGAGACAATTCGACAGAGCTGTGTGTGTCGCCATATCGTTATGGACAAATAGGCGATGCGCGCTCAGAGCCCCGTCGGGTGGCGTGCACAAGCGTCGCAGGCGACGGGCGTACGCGAGTCGAGAACGCTTGGCTGCCCTGGTCACCTGGAGCGAGGAGGAAACGGAGCTTGTGCGTGCCCGTCCGCGACGGCGAAACGCGCCAATGATAAGTAGAATGTCCTCTTTCTTCCTCGGATTGGCCATTGCACAACACCTCGCATAGACTAACGCCATGGCCCGCAAACGTACTTCCATCAAACGGACCGCCGCCAAACGTGAGGCCGCCCCGGCCGCTCGCGCCGGACGGCCATCGGCGCTGCTCGACACGCGCATCGTCTACTAAGGAGTAACACCAATATGGCAGTCGATGTCGAGTTCGCCGTGGTGGATGTTGAGACAACGGGTTTTTCTCCAGCGAAGAACGATCGCGTGGTCGAGATTGCCATCGTGCGCCTGGACAATGGTGGACGAGTTCTTGACGAGTACGTGACTTTGGTCAATCCACGCCGGGACGCCGGCCCCACCCAGATACACGGCATTTCCGCGCGACAGTTGCGGCTTGCGCCTGAGTTCACGGACGTTGTAGGAGACGTCTTGCAACGTCTCGCAGGGGCGGTTTTTACCGCACACAATGTCCGCTTTGACATGACTTTTGTCAGATCAGAGATAGAGCGAGCGGGTGTCGCGACACCGACTTTTCCGCACCTTTGCACTATGCGGCTCGCACGTGCAGCCGATCCGAGTATTCCAAGTCGCAGGCTCGGCCAAGTCTGCGAGCACTTTGGGATTACGATTCCGCACGCGCATTCGGCCGTGCATGACGCACGTGCTACCGCATCGCTGCTGTTTGCGTGTATTCGAAGGCTTCAGGGCGCCAAGTCGGTTTCACCATCCGACCTCGATGCTCTAGGAGTCGCGGGAGTACTGACGGGAGAGAGTCGTTGGCCGGCCATGCCTTCGAGTGGTAGAACATGCCGACGAGAGGAAGCTACCGCTCGGAGTGAAAACGAGCCATCTTACATTTCGCGTTTGTTGGCAAAGCTTCCGCCAGCGAATGACGCGACGCCGGAGATGGACGAGTACATCGCCCTTCTTGATAGAGTGCTGGAGGACCGGCGCGTTACCGCAGAGGAGGTGGACGCGCTTGCATCGATCGCCAGCGAATTCGGCATTGCTCGTGATGAAGCGATTGCCGCACACGAACAATACGTTGACGATCTCACGCGCGTGGCGCTGGCGGACGGGATTCTGACCGAGTCCGAGCGAAAGGATCTGAATGACGTTCGACACCTCCTTAACGTGTCGGAAGAGCGACTCTCCTCGATGCTTGCTGATGCAGCGATGTGCCAATCAGGGCATGCGGACACCCGTACGACTGCCGCAATACCGAGTGCAAGGAGTCTCGAGGGAGAAACGATCTGTTTCACGGGCCAACTAGGTTGCTGTATCAACGGTGATCCTGTGACGCGCGCACGCGCTGAGAGGATTGCCACGGAAAAGGGAATGGTGGTCAAAGGAAACGTGACGAAGAAACTCAATTACTTGGTGGCGGCAGACCCCGACTCGATGTCCGGAAAGACTGAAATGGCAAGGCGATACGGCGTGCGAATCATCGCCGAACCCGTGTTCTGGCAGATGGTGGGCGTGAGCACAGATTAGAAAGTGGGCCGTCATCGCCCTGAGCGGCATCCCGAACAAGACACAGGTCGTCGACGCCCCGCTTCTGCTTCTCGGGCTGTCGCCTGTCTTCGAGCAAAGATACTACCAGGAGGTAACCATGGCGCACGATCCAGATCTATTCGGAAAGACCTTCGATCAGCAGTTGGAGGTCGCTGGTGACACAATCGCAGATCGAGACATCTCTCCCAATCGGAGGATTCCGGGGGAAATCGTATTTGAGCCAGTTCTAAATGGTGTTCGGGTGACCGCGCGCGACAAAGATCACAAGGTGCTGTGGGGCTTCATCGGTTCTGAGGGAATGATAAAACAGATTCACTGCCCTGTCGCCATCTACGAAACGCTTCAAGTACTCCTATCCGAGGAGCTTAAGAAGCACGGCCTCCCAACGTCTGAAGAAGTAGACCCACTGCAAGCTGCCAAGCAGGCCCTCTCGGGTCTTCGGGACACCATTGATAAGCTGAGAGACACGATAACCGTCAAGAAAGTGTCGAAAGCCACGATGGAGCGCGCCAAGGCCATCGGAAGGATTGCAAATGATGCCAATCGGATGATCTGTCTGGAAACTTCATCCTTCAAAGGGGTCAAAGGGGAGGGCGAACAAGCGGATATGCCCGTGTAGCCTCGTAGGGTGCGTCTTGACGCACCATCTATGACGACGACGGTGCGTTAAAACGCACCCTACAATCCCGAACCCTCGGCCACCTTGGCGCTCTTGGCGCCTTGGCGGTTCAACCCTGAATCCTGAACCCTGAACCCTTCCGCCCCCCCTTGCCGCCTTTGTTCTCGGCGTTGCGAGTAATGCCTGGGACTCCTATACTGCTCGACTATTCCGTGCCTGGAGTGATCAACGTGCCGACAGATAGCAAAGACACGACCATGAAATCGATCCAAGCCGGGTTGCTAACCTGGATTCTGCCGGGGGCCGGGCACTTTATGCTCGGACATCGCCGGCTCGCGCTCGTTTTCTTCGTGGCGATCAGCTTCCCATACCTGACCGGGCTGGCCGTGGGGGGCGTGGTCAATTCCGTCAACCCGCGGACCAACAAGTGGCTGTTCCTGGCCGAGCTGGGTGTCGGTGGCTACACAGTGCCCGGCTATCTCATCAGCCAAAAGATCGAGCAAGGCATCCTCGCGGAGTTGAATTTCGATTCCATCCCTCCGCAACCGACGCACGGCCAGCAAAGTGAAGAACACAAACAATGGGTCACGCGGCGCTCCCAGTACGTCGCGTACTACCCCGAGTCCGACATGGCCCAAATTTACCTGGCCACGGCCGGGCTGCTCAACCTCCTGGCGATCCTCGACGCGATCTCGCGCGCCCAAACCGGGGGGCTGCCGACGTTCCATCGCGAACTGGAGCCCGAGCCCGCGGCGGCCAGCAGCACGCCCAAGCAGGAGAGCAGCTCATGACGATGCTGCCCGCCCTGCTGCTCCTGGGGTGGCCGTTCATCCACCCGCTCGACCTGCCGGCCGGCGCGCGGCTGTGGATGCTGCTGCCGCTAGTGGCGTGCGTGGCGACCGTCTATCGTGCCACCCGCGTTCACAGCATGCACCGCATGGCCCGTGCCACGGCGATCACCTTCGTCAACATCGTGGTCGGGATGACGCTGATCGCGCTGGCGTTCTACCTGCTGCACCTGGCCGCGCGGCAGTTCCTCTAAACTAGTGTTCTGCCACAATTCAATTGACGGGTTGGTGTGCCACTGCTCTTGAGCAGTGTTTCTGAATAATCTCGGTCCACCCCGTCAAGCTAAACACTGCTCAAGAGCAGTGGCACACATTGCCGAGCCTGGCTCAGCGGGAGCTTCGCCCTCCCGTGGGAGCTTCGCCCTCCCGTTCTCCTGCGTATCGCATGATCGCGTACGGTCATTATGTCAAGAGGCTCAGATGGATACCTTTGACGAGGTTTATATAATTGACGTAAGCATTCAGCGGTCAGCAATCAGCGATCAGCCGAAAGTCGAGCAGATAGCGACCGAATGTCAAAATAACGTGTTATTGAGAGCAACGCGACAACATGACTGCTGTTAGGCACCTGCTCGCCGAACAGCGCAAATGGCTGACCGCTGAAAGCTGAT
>JAGMDK010000026.1 GCA_023128695.1 Phycisphaerae bacterium | reverse complement strand
ACCCACTTTCCTGACGCCCACCCGTAGCAAGGGGTGTTAGTCCCTGGAATTGGCTGTCCAAGAATGCTAAACTGGGGAATGGTATAATGGCCGTTCGAAGGTATCCAACGGCTCAATAGGCGTCCGGTGCGGGCGGTTGTCTCGGCACGAGATATCCGAGCGCTGCGGCGCGGGATGGTTCACAGGTTAGGGGGGACGGAAGGAGCACTTCATGATGACGGGTGTGCAACGGGTTGTGCTATTGTGTTCTGTTGGTTGTATTATCGCGGCCGTGGCGCCATTGTCACCGGCGGATACGGGCAATTCGGCCACGTATTACTATCACTATTTTGATCAACAGAGGTGGCTGGACCTCGACCCGCAACGGGTCGCCATACAAGCAGCAGATGGCAACGAGGCAGCCCGGTTGGTTGATGAACTGGCCGCCTTCGGGGTCGATGGCGGGAACCTCGAAGAAGTGGCCGTCCCGGGCTGGGCCATGGCCGCCACGCCGGCGGGTGTTCGCGACGCGGCGGAGATCGAGCTGCTGGTGTCCTCCCTGGCCGGTGCGCGGGATATCGGCTTTGCGTCGCCGGTCTTCATCGACAATCGCGGTCTGCCGCTGTTGATCACGCGCGACCTGCTGGTCGGTTTCCACGAAAACGTCTCCCCGCGGGCAGCCGAGAAGCTCTTGGCCGAGCGGGTGCCCGGGACGAGCGCGGAACGAGATTTCGCGGGCTTGCCGGGGGTCTATCGCGTGCGGACCAGTTTGAAGAACGGGTTCGAGGTGCTGGACCTGGCCAATAGCCTGGCCACCTTGCCGGAGGTCCGGTACGCCGAGTCCGACATGATCATCCGGGCCACGCTGGCGCTGATTCCGAACGATCCGCTCTTTTCGCAGCAGTGGGCTCTGAATCAGGCGAATGATCAGGACATGGACGCGCCGGAAGCCTGGGACATTACCACCGGCGACGGCACAATCGTCGTGGCGATCCTGGATTGCGGCATCCAGCAGGGGCATCCGGACCTGAATCAGATCCCGGGACAGGATTTCACGCAGCACAATACGCCCAACGGCGGCCCCTACAACCACTGCGACAATCACGGCACCTGCGTGGTGGGCTGCGTGTCGGCGATTATCAACAATTCGAAGGACGTGGTCGGTGTTGCTCCGCATTGCGTCTCGGTTTCGGCCAAGATGGGCACGGTAATTGACTTTTTCGGCATCTGCACGCCGTTTATGGATTCGCAGGCCAGCTACGTCGCCAACGCTCTGAACTGGGTGGTCAGCAGCGGCTATCACGTCACGAATTCGAGCTTCGGGTTCAATGAATCGTCCACGGTGACCACCGCTTACAACAACGCCTATGCGAACGGGGTGATCAACTTCGCCGCGACCGGCAATAGCGGCGGCTCAGGTATTTCCTATCCCGCGAGCCTCAGCAGCGTCGTGGCGGTGGGCGCGTTGAACTCGAGCGGGAATAAGGCTTCATTCGGCCAATACGGCCCCGGCATCGCGTTCTCGGCCCCCGGGGAGGGGATTTTGACCACTGACCGCACGGGCTCCGACGGGTACGAAAGCGGCGATACGGTCACTGTCGATGGTACGTCCTTCTCTTCGCCTTACGCCGCGGGCGTCGGGGCCTTGATTCTCTCGCAGGACCCGAGCCTGACCCCGGCGGAGGTCGAACAGACCATGAACGACACCTGTGTCGACCTCGGGGCCGCAGGGTACGACACGACCTACGGCTGGGGTTTTGTCAATGCCTACAACGCGGTCCTGGCGGTGAATCCGGACCCGGAGGGCGCGTGTTGTTTCGCGGACGGCTCCTGCCTGGTCCAGACGCAGTCGGATTGCAGCGCCACCTGGCTGGGGGCCGGGACGACGTGTCTGCCGAACCCCTGCCCGCAGCCGCAGGGGGCCTGCTGTTATGCCGACGGCTCCTGCCTCTTTACCACGCTGGCCGGTTGCGGCGGCAGTTGGTTGGGTATGGGCACGGATTGTGATCCCAACCCCTGTCCGCCCCCCGGCTGCCCCGGCGACAGCAATTGTGACAACTGGATCAGTTGGCGCGATGTCGATTTCTTCGTGGCGGCGATCAATGACAACGTGGCGGCCTGGGAGGCCATGTTCGCCCCCGGCACGCCGACCTGTCCTTTCTCGAACAACGACGTGAACGAAGACGGCACGGTCAATTGGCGGGACATCGATCCGCTCGCGGCTCTAATGAATACGCTCTGTCCGTAACAGTCCGCCGGAAAGCCGTGTAGCGGCCGGGCTCCGTGCCGGACGTATAATGTAGTGGGAACGTGGGAACGTGGGAACGTGACAAGGTCTAGTGCTCTGTCAAGCATCGCTTGATGGGTGGCACGGCTGTGTCAGCCGTGTACAAGTCGCAGGTATTCACGGCCGACACGGCCGTGCCACCCATCAACGCAACATTGACAGAACACTAGTTTCCAGTTTCTAGTCTCTAGTTTCTAGACGTAGCGGCCGGGCTCGCGCGACAACGAAGAGCCGCGGGCTTCAGCCCGCGCGGCCGTACGAGCACCGGACCGGCGCAAGACGGCACATAGTCATCCGGCGCAAGACTGCACACGGTCATTTAGAGCAATTTCAGTAAAAGTCCATTGCTTTGGGAGGGCAAGCCTCCCGGCGAGCCGCGGCTCGGCAGGAGCCTCGCCCTCCCAACGGACGCCAGATGTTTTTTGAAACTGCTTTAGCTGTTCCAGCACCAGGCGCTCCGCGCCAACTGGGGGAACATGCTACCATGGGCTCATGGGTTCGATTCGACTACAAAACGTGACCAAACAGTTCGGCGGGCAGGTCGTGCTCGACAACGTCTCGCTCGACCTGCACACCGGCGAGACGGTCGCGCTGATCGGGGCCAACGGCGTCGGCAAAACCACGTTGTTCAAGCTGATCGCCGGCCTGCTCCGGCCGGACCTGGGGACGGTCACGCTCTCCAAGGGGCTGGAGGTGGGGTACCTCCCGCAGGAGCCGGATATCGCACCCGCCACGACGTTGAAGGACGCGGTAGCCGAAGCGTTCGGCGATTTGATGGCCTTGGAGCGGAAGTTGCAGGCGCTGGCGGAGCAGATCGCCGACGAGCACGACGGGCCGCACCTGTACACACTCATGCAGCAGTACGATAAGATCAATGCCCGCTTTGAGGCCGCCGGCGGGTATACGTTCGAGCAGCGGTTGAATGAAGTGCTGGGCGGGCTGGGGTTTTCGCCCGCGGATTACGAGCTGCCGGTGTCGGCGCTATCTGGCGGGCAGAAGTGCCGGGCGGCGCTGGGCAAGCTGCTTTTACAGGAGCGGCAATTCCTGCTGCTCGACGAGCCAACCAATCATCTCGATATCGACGCCGTGCGCTGGCTGGAGAAGTTCCTCGCGAGTCACCACGGCGGGGCAGTCATCATTTCGCACGATCGCTACCTGCTCGATCGGCTGGCCGAGCGGACAATGGAGGTCATCGGCCGGCGAGTGCATTCTTACCCGGGTAACTACTCGAACTATGTCCGGACGCGCGAGGTGCGGATGTTGACGCAGCGGCGCCGCTACGAACAGGACAAGGAGTTCCTTGAACGGGAGCAGGCGTTCATCACCAAGCACATGGCCGGGCAGCGAACCAAACAGGCCCAGGGCCGGCTGAAACGCCTGCAACGCCGCCTCGAAGCGGGCGAATTCGTGCTGGAAAAGCCGGCCGAGACGCAGACGGTGAAGATCAAGTTCGCCGACCTGCACCGCAAGGGTAGCGCGGGCGTCTCGCCCGCCGGCTCCCGTCAGGGTAGCGCGGGCGTCTCGCCCGCCGGTCGTGGCAACAAGGAGATCATCCACGTCGAGGATGTGCGCAAGCAGTACGATGAGAAGCTGCTGCTGGCGGATCTGTCGCTGGAGGTCTGGAGCGGGCAGCGGCTGGGCATCACCGGCCCGAACGGCACCGGCAAAACGACGTTGCTGAAAATCATACTCGGCCAGGTTGAGCCGGACGCGGGCAGCACGAAAATCGCGTCAACGGCCCGCGTCGGTTACTTCGCCCAGGAGTCCGAGGAGCTGGACCCTGAAAAGACGATCGTGGAGGAAATCCAAGCGGTGCGGCCGGACTTCCTCGAACGCGACGCCCGCAACTACGCCGCCCGCTTCCTGTTCACCGATGAGGATCCGTTCAAACGCGTCGGGGACCTCTCCGGCGGCGAGCAGGCACGAGTACGATTCATGAAGCTGATCCTCAATGCCCCCGATATGCTGATCCTCGACGAGCCCACCAACCACCTGGACATCCCCTCACGCGAGGCCCTGGAGGCCGCCCTCAGCGAGTTCCCCGGCACAATCGTTGTCGTCAGCCACGATCGTTATTTCATCGACCGTATCGCCGAGAAACTGCTGCTGATCCGGCTCGGCGAGCACCAGCTCTACAACGGCAATTACACGTACTACATCGAGAAGACCGAACTGGAGAAGACGGCGGCAGAGACGGCGAAGGAGGAGAAGGTCAAGCCCGGAAAGAGCGGCGGCGCGGGAGGCAAAGGACGAAAACCAGACCAGCGCACGAAAGAGAAGTCGCCGTTTGACAAGTTGAGCCTGGCCGAGCTGGAAGCCTATATCACGCAGCGTGAGGAGCGGATTCGAGCATTGAACGAGCGCTTCGGCGATCCGGAGGTCTACAAGAACCCCGAGCAGATCGGGCAGTTGCGGGAGGAGTTTGGTACGTTGAAGGAAGAGCTGGCCGCCGCCGAGCAAGCTTGGCACGCGCGGGTGGAAAAGGAGTGATCGTCAATCAGACAACGTCGGCACGCAAACCAGTGTCGGCGGGTGGCACCTATATGAAGCAAGAAGTCAATATACATTCTCCGTGAACGCACCTTTTTTTGTTGGCTTCTTGAGGGGCGCTCTCTCGTGCGCGAGCGACGTTCGGCGGCCGAGCTTGCTCTTGGCGGCGGTTGGCCGCGCGGGCGGTGCGGGTGTTGGGGACTCTTGCCGCGGGAGGCCACGGATGCTCCTCCGATTCCCATCCCCCACGGGCAAAGCCATCAGCCGTGACGAACCCGCGGCGATCGTGCGAGATGCCTTCGGCGAGATGATCGAGAAGCTCCCGCCAGTAGAGTTCTGACTGCGGGAAACAGTATTATGCCCCGCTTTTCATGCGTTTTTCATGTCCTGCTTTTCAGGCCCACCCAAGAATCCGTCACAGCCGAGGCTGGCCCGCCGAAAACGGTTATTTCGCGTGGTGGATTTCCTGCCCACGCGCGAAGAACTTTCAGGAATGCATTGTTGTAATTTGCGGCGATCCTGCGCTTGCGTAGTTGCCAGCGCATATAGATGTGGATAAGGAACCAGATTGCGAGGATGGCGAGCATACCTGCCATGCGCGAACATACGCATTTATCCCCGATCCAAGTGGGAAACGCCTTGTCCGCGCTCAGCATCGCACCGACGAGACCGAGATTCAGAAGAAGTGCCGCATGGGCCATGTTCTCCTTGTGGTCGTGATAGGAGTGCATCTGCTCCATACGAAGAGTGAGGAACTCCCGCCAGCGGTCGACGCTCTCCTGCGCGGCTGGCGGATTGCCTTGCTCGTTTGGGTCAGGCATTTCCTCGTTCCTTGCTTCGCACCGCGGTCGTCCGCGGCGATCGCGTAGCGGCATGATATGTGAACGGTTCTCACGCCCGGCGTCAAGCAATGTCTATTCCCCGCCTACTTGGTCGGAGTCATTGGCGCGATTATCGTTGCTCATCTTGTCCATTTCATCTACCTGGTAGCGTCTGAACGGGACCAAGACACCGGCGAGGCACGCTCAACAGTGGAGGACGCGGCGGCGGCGCCCCGCGCCCCGCCGGGCTGCAAGCAAGCGCACGCCCTTGCTCGTCCCAGTCTCCTGATCCCCAACGCGCCACCGCGGCGTGCCGGCCTCGTGCACCTCCCCCGCCCCGCCAAACGCCCCCGCGAACCTGCCCAAGCACAATTCGACCGCAATCCCTTGGCTCATCTCACCCTGCCACCGGACCTGCGGAATCGCTGCGAAAGTGGACGCGCCCTTGATGTGCGAGCCCTCCGGTGGTATACTGGAGACGTGTCGAGACTCCGCAACAACTGATTCTCCCACGAGGCCCTGGCAGCCCCGGTGAGGGGAGCCATGCCACATGACAGCGCCAATCCGGTTGAGCACAGACGGCCGCCACTCCGGGCGTCCACCCGGGAGGGCTTGTCTCGCACTGTCACGCATCGGCAGGCCATGTCTATAGATAAGAAGAGGGAATGGTGGGATAGCGCGAGCTGTCTCTGGAGGTTTCTCATGTGTCGAGTGGTTACAGACAATCAGATCATTAACTCCTCCTATGTGGAGCCGGGACGATACTTTCGCTCGCATAAGTATCCTTGCAAGATGGATGGTACAGCTTCCCATAGGTCTCCACTCGAAGGACATCGAACCGTCCAGCAGCCGTCAGAGATGATGCTGTCCCGTCACTGGATAAGAGGGCAATTGTGTCTGGCCATAGCTGTTTTCGTTCTCGCCTTTACTCATCCGGGTTGGGCTAGCGAATCCAACATTGCTGCTATCCAGCTTGAGGAGGGTTCGACATTCTTTCAGGCAACAGCACTCGTAAATGAAGCGGGTCAGGAAGGTGCGGACCTTGTTCTCCTGCCAATGGGTGTTGCTGGGCTGGTTCCACAAACGACTGCCGGTTTCGTTTTTCAAACCCTCTCTCCTATTGCTGATGACTACGACATGTATGTCGTTGTCCCAATTCCGGAATCCTCCAACGGAGATCTCTACAACACCGCTCTGATCATCAGCCGCGCCGGTCTACTGGCCGGGACCTATCGTCAGACACATGTGTCTCCTGAAGATCAATCCATGGGTGTGTCTCCAGGCGACCAACTTCCTGTCTTCCAGACTGATTTTGGCACGATCGGAGTACTCTTGGGATATGACCTTCAATTCCGTGAGGCGGCGCGCATCCTCACCCTGCGCGGCGCGGAACTCTTGTTGTATGGCTACGAGGGCGACTCGGGAGACGAGCCACTGCCGGCGGTTCGACTTGGGGAGGCTGCTGTCTTCGATGCCTATTACGTGGCGATGGCCGGCCTCGTAGAACCCGGCGGAGCATGGGCAGCCAACATACTGCGACTTGACGGCCGTCCGTTGGCGGCCCCGGGTGATGGGTCGTGCGTCGTCAGCGCCAGCGTTGATCTCCAAAGTATTACGCCTTCTTGCCTGTCACAATACAACAGTCGTGAGGAGTTGTTTGCACGCCGCGATCCATATGCGGTTGCCGCGCTTGCAGAGGGACACGTCATTGATCCGCACTCACTAACCCTCACTATCGCGTGCGTTCAATGTGTAGGCGAGTATCCTGATCCTAAATGCGGTACCTGGGAACACCAACAAGCAGTTCTGAACCGGGCGGGGGAGCTCGGTGCTCATGTCGTTCTCACCCAGGAGGCCTATCTGGCGAATCCCGACCACTTGCCGATCGGGGAGGCGGCCAGTGGCGAGTTTCTCAGCACCGTAGGCTCGATTGCGGCAGACCATAACATGACAATTATCGCAGGGATAAGTCTCGGTGTCGAAGGTCATGCGAACGTTTTCCGGAGTTCTTACGTCATCGTAGGCCCGGATGGGAATATCGCGGGGGTACACTATCAGCATACGGGACGGCCGGCGGACGATTTCGACCTGTTTGACACCGGCTTTGGCAGCTCTGGAGGACTGGTCTGCTGGGATCTGGCCGTGATGGGGCCGGAGTACGCGCGGGTGGAGGCATTAAAAGGAGCAGGCATCCTTTTCTATGGAACACTCTTCATCAGCGAAGATGCACATGACTTCATCTTGCCCAGTTTGGCCAAGCAAAACGTGGTTCCCATCGCATTCTCTGCCCACGCGAACAACAACCCCGGCTCCCCTCCTCAGGTAGGGATCGTTGCAGCGGATGGAACGTATCTGGAGGGGACGTTTTATGAGGTGGAACCCGGAGGAGGAGAGGAACTGGTACTTACGGACATTGATCTCGCTCTGCTGCCCAGCCTGCAAGAGCTCAAACAGGAGTTGTGGGATAACCGCAGACCGGAATTGTACGCGCCGCTGACGCAGTCGGACATTTGTCTTCCGGAATCCGCGGTTACGTTGGTGCCGTTGAATCCCGTTGCCGGTGAGCTTGTCTCAGTCAGCGCTGTTACATACAATGCTCTGGAACCGTACACCGCGGAATACAATGTGCGATTTGCTGTTGACCTTTATCCCCAAGGCACGCACCGCGTCGCGTACGAAAGGTGGAGTTCTCTGCCAACCGGCAGTTGGGATTTCGACTATCGCTTTCTTTGTTCCGCATGCGAGTGGGTAGCGACGCCGGGGACACACACGATCACCATTGTCGCAGATGCTGACGATGAGATCGCGGAGCTGCGCGAGGACAACAACGTTGTCCAATTGGAGGTGGAGGTATCCGACCCAGGGCGCCGGCCTCCTCCCTCTGAGGCGAATTCTACCCGGGCGGATTATCCAGAATTGCCTGAGCCTTGGCAATACCTGGGTTACTTTTATGACCCTTTGTATGACGGCGTCCGCCAGACGAATTGCTACCTCGACCGAACCGAGGTATTCAGCGAATCCTCCGGGCAGGAGTTGCTCCACGCCGGCCACCACGTCGGCACCCATTTGGCCGTGCAATACCGCGAATCGGATGGCTCATGGTACTGGCGCCCGGCCCTCTATCCCGACCGAGAAAGCGTGCCTGAGTATCCACCCTTGGCAGATCCGTTTTCTGCGGTGACTTTGGCCGAAAACCCTGAGTGTCCTGGAGCCTACATGGCTACTTAGAGTACGTAACGAAATAACCT
>JAGMDK010000259.1 GCA_023128695.1 Phycisphaerae bacterium | reverse complement strand
GGCCCGCCCGACGGCGTCCGCCGTCCGCTGCGACGCCCGCCGCATCGCCGACAAGGTGTTCATGTTGATGGCGTATTCGACGCTGGTGGCAATGCAGCACAGAAGATTGTTGTAATGATGTGCGACGGCGCCCGAGAGCGACCCGAGGGAAGCCAGCCGGTCACGCTTGTCCACCGTGCGTTGGAGTTGCAACCGCGCGGTGATGTCACGGAACCAGAGCGAGAAGCCCCGCAGGGTCCCGTCGGGTTCCAGCACCGGTGTGAACCAGACGGCATACTCGAGCGGCTCGGCTTCGCTCCCCCCGAGGCGGGTCTGGAACTCGAGAATTTCGAGCGTGGTCCGCACCGTTTCGAGCAACTGTTCAACCGCTTCCCGATCACGCTCGGGAAAGAGAGCGCTGACCGGGCCGCCCAGGGCGCCGGGCCCGATCCTGAACAAGCGGGCCGCGGCCACATTACCCGCCACGACTTCTCCGTCCGGACGACAGGCAATGATGGCAAAGCCCGCTCCCTGGAACAGGCTCTCCAGATAGCCGGGATCAAGCTGTCCCGGGGTGGTGGACGACTCAGTTGCCTTGGACGACATGATTCACATCCGCACGTAGAAAGACATAGGAGTCGTAGCGGCGGCCATCCTCTTCACAGACCAGGAAGGCATTGCCAACCAGTCCGAATACCTTCGACTGCTCACCCGGTGCTATCAGCAGGAACTCCCCCGGCTCAAGATCGACGAGGAAGCCGGCCACGCCGAACGCACGTCCGCCGTAATTGGGCAGTTGCGTGAGCCCGTTCACACTCTTCACCCAGCGCCAGCCGTTCAGTTTCTGACGCACCTCCGGGACCACCATCAGCCGAATCCGCTCCGGGTGCTCGAGATCCAGCTCGTAACTCATCCGCAGCACGTTGCGGCTCTGCGGCCAGGTCTCGCCCGTCAGAATCCCGTCCTCGGCCATATAAAAAAGCGTTTGCTCCCGCGGGGCGGTGTCCAGCTCCACGGCCAGGGGGTAGTTGGGCGGGAGGCGCATCGGCAGAGTCGATATTGACTGGATGCCGGTAATCGCGTTCAGCGTGCCGCGCACGGCCTCCCACCACTGAGCGTTTCCAACCCCCACCCGCACGCCGTTCCGCTGGAGCCGTAAGGCGGTGCCGCTGTCAAACAAATCCTCCCGGAGGTGGTTCCAGAGCGAGTCGGCGTGTTCGCGCTCCGCCCGTGGGACCTGTACCTTCAAGACGGTTAGCACCACATTCAATTGGGTGCCGCTTGATGCCGCGGTCAACTCCGGCGCCTCGGCGACCACTAGTTTGAGCGGATTGTCAGCGCTGAGCGCAGACGCGTCGTCTCGGGGAACAACGGCGGCGGAAGTCGGTTGCAACGTGGCCCCCTGTGACGCGGATAGCGGGTATTCACAGCCGACCGCCGTGAACACGACCACCACGAGTAGGCCATATCCCATTCGCCCCACGCACTTCTCGTTCATCGGCGACAACCAACCGAATCGCATTCAGGGCCGCCAAGCAATAGTATGGACCAACGCCGTCCTATTCCAACCCGCAAGCGGCTCACGTTAGACTCTGTCGCAAAAGTAATGTAGCGTCCGGGCTCCGTCCCGGGCGTAGTCGTAGGTGAGCGGTTTCCCGCATCCCACGTCCGGGACAGAGCCCGGACGCTACATTTGAGACAGAGCCTAGTTTTCAGACGCGAGCCACACTAATCCTCCAGTATAAGATTTTAGCAGATTGCAACCCCAATTACCACTGGGCTTCCTCGAAGGCACCCAGCGCTTTGCCCTTCGGCTTCTTGCTCATTTGCTTGAGCAGCGCGCTCGCCAGCGACATGTCGCCCGACGTGGTGATCTTGATGTTGCGATGATCGGACGGAACGACCGTCACGCCGTGCCCCGCGCGCTCGACCACCTGGGCGTCGTCGGTGGGCTGGTAATCGTCCGGCAGGTCGGCGTAGGCCTGGATGAGCAGGTCCCTGCGAAACACCTGCGGCGTCTGCGCTTCGTAGAGCCCCTTCCGCGACACGGTTTCATCAATCACGCCCGAGCCGGCCACCCGCTTGATCGTGCCCGAGAGCGGGGCGGCGAGGATCGCGGCCGAGCTTTTGCTCGCTTCCGCAAAGACGTGGTCGATCCAGCTTTCGAGCACGCAGGGGCGGACGGCGTCATGGACACAGATGAGCTCAGCCGCGTCATCCACGTGTTCCAAGGCCAGGCGAACAGAAATGAACCGTTCGTCGCCGCCCTTGACCAGCTTAATGCCCATAAACATGATGTTGGCGGCGTACTTCTCCTTGACCACGTCGTAGTCGCCGGGGGCCACGGTGAGGATGGTCTGACAGACATCCGGGCGATTGAGGAACAGCTCAATCGCGCGGATAAAGATCGGCCGATTGTCGAGTTGGGCAAAGGGCTTCTTAACATCTCCGCCAAACCGCTTCCCCGCCCCGGCCGCCGGGATGATCACCGCCACTTTGGCCATGCTATTCTCCTTGTGCTCCAAACGGCATATTATACTACTACAGTGTTTGAGAGATTGCACGATTAGCTAACCATGGAGAAGGGCCGCCGTGGGTGGGTGTCAGGAAAGTGGGTAAACTGGTGGGGTGGCCCTCCGCGGCCGCCAGCGGATCGTACTGGCGGGCACGGAGGCCCGCCCCACCCACTATGTTGACGCTCACCCTACTCCCCGGTGCTCGCCGCCGGCAGGACGCCCAGGTCCCGCAGCCCCCGGATGATAGCGT
>JAGMDK010000258.1 GCA_023128695.1 Phycisphaerae bacterium | reverse complement strand
AGGCTCCTGCCGAGCCGTGTTGGGAGGGCGAGGCTCCTGCCGAGCCGTGCCCCGGAGGAAATTGAACGTGCGGCTCGGCAGGAGCCTCGCCCTCCCGCAGGAGCCTCGCCCTCCCGCGGGAGCCTTGCCCTCCCGCGGGAGCCTTGCCCTCCCGCTCGTACGAACCCGTAGGTTAAGCGTTGACAGAGCACTAGGGTATGGCGGTGACATTGTTGCAGAGGAGCACAAGTATGAAGTCGATTGTGTGTATGGCCGGCGTGGCCTGCTTGGCATTTGGATTGGCCTGGGGGGCCCAGGCACAGCAACTCGGGGCTCCCCGCCTCGTTCTTTCCCAGCCGGAGTGGAATTTCGGCCAAGTGTGGCAAGACGAACGGCCGTCGTTCACACTCGTCGTTAAAAACGAGGGCCCGGCCGAGCTGAAAATCCTCGAAGTGCGGTCTACCTGAGGGTGCATGGCTGCCCAGCCGGTTCGGCTGGTTATTCCCTCCGGCGAGTCCACCGAGATACACGTGCAGTACGACACCCACGGCAAACAGGGGGACCAAGAAGCGAAGGTCATCATCAGCAGCAACGACCCGCGCAGACTCTACCATGACACTCGTTACAAGGAAGGGGAAGCGGTTTTCAAGGTCAAAGGGTTCGTCAAACGGGCGATCACGCGGACGCCGCTGGGCGGGCTGGTGATCAAATCGACGGACACCAAGCCTGGGCAGGCCGGCACGGTTCGTCTGGAGAACCAGATGTCCGAGCCGCTGAAGTTGAAGCTCAAGTCAAGCAGCCTGCGCGAAATGGACGTGGAAATCAAAGAAATCACCCCGGGCTTGGTCTACGACGTGGTCGGGCGGACCAACCGGGAAATCAAGCCGGGCACCATCCGCGGCGAATTGGTGTTCACAACCAGACTGACGCGCGAACCGGAATTCACGGTCCATGTGCGAATCAAAATCATGTGGAACGTTGAATCTTCGCCGCCGGTATTGTTCTTCCGGAAGGACAATGATAAGCCCATGCAAAGAGCCGTCAAATTGCAGTATTACGGCTCCGAGTCGCCGCTGAGCTTCCAAGTCACGGGGACCGAGTGCACCTGCAAGGACATCAGCGTGCAGGTCGGGAAGACTCTGCCGCCCCTACCCTGGATGAAGAAGATGACGCCGCCGATCAGGGCGTACGTGGATGTCAAGGTCAGCTTGCCGCCGCCGTCGCAATTGCCTCCGGAGGGCGCCGTCATCACCTTCACGACGAACGATCCTCAGCGACCGAAGATTGAAGTGTTGGTCACAACCGACAAGGCGGCTTTTGAGGCGAAAATGTACAGCCCGCCCGCAAAATAGTGTGATTACCTGGAACCACCAAGGAGAGAGATAGACCTATGAAACCTCGCATTTGGAGCTTGGCCCCTGCTGCACTGGCCTGCGTAGCAATCTGTGCCGTCGCCGCGGCGCAGGAGAAACAGCCTGTGGAACCCGAGCAGCCGGCCCAAACCCGGCCTGCTCAGGAACACTCCCCGGCCGGCAAGCCACGTTTGGAACTCAGCGTCCGCGAGTGGAACTTCGGGGAAGTTTGGCAAGGCACTCCGCTGAAGTTCGAGCTCGTGGTGAAAAACCTCGGCGCTGCCCCACTCGAATTCCTCGCTGTCCAGAGCTCGTGCGGCTGCACGGTTCCGACCAAGCCGAAGAGCCCACTCGCGCCGGGCGCGTCCGATACCGTGAAAATCAGCTTCGACTCGGTGATACGGCGTGATCGTCAAAACCAAACGGTGACATTTGTCACGAACGACCCGATCCAGCCCAAAATGCCCTTCAAAGTCTCTGGGAACGTTAAGCCGGTCTATGACATCAAATCGAGCCTCGGCGGCAATTTGATCAATAGCATCTCATTCGGCAAGCTCTACCAAGACTCGCGGGAGAGTCGCACGATCGATATTTTCAACCGCTACAGCGAAAAAATGCTCCTTAAGTTGAAAGAGGAGCAAGACTTCGGCGCGTACGCCATCGAATTGAAGGAAGTTGAGCGCGGGCAACACTACCAGGTGACCGCGACCCCCCGAACTCCGCTCGAAGTCGGGGCGGCCCGCGGCTCCGTGGTCCTGCTGACCGGCTTCAAGCATCTGCCGGAAATCCGGGTTCTGATCTTCGGCTCCGTGCAACCGCCGATAAGTATCGTGCCAAGCCGGCTGATGTTGCCGAAGCAGTCGGTGATGTCGATGCAGCGTACGTTAGAGGTCTTCTACGCCCCGGGCCGGCCGATCAAAGTCCTCTCGGCCAAAGCCACTCACGCGTCGATCAAAGTGGAGGTCCGCGAAACGAAGCTCGCCGAAGGCAAGCTGGACCAGTATCGCCAAGTGATCATCGTGGAGCTTCCACCTGGAGATCAGGTTCCTGAGGGCCTCGAACCGGTCATAGAAATCCTGACAGATGCGCAGGATCCTCTCTATCAGAAAGTTGTCGTCCCCATACGCATACTCGCCCCGCGTTCTGGAAAGGGGCCCTCCCCTGGAAAAGTAAGCATTCAGCGGTCAGCAATCAGCGCTCAGCCAAAAGTCGAGCAGATAGCGACCGAATGTCACAAATAACGTGTGATTGAGAGCAACGCGACAACATGTCTGCTGTTAGGCACCTGCTCACCGAATAGCGC
>JAGMDK010000257.1 GCA_023128695.1 Phycisphaerae bacterium | reverse complement strand
AGCGCAAATGGCTGACCGCTGAAAGCTGATTGCTGAAAGCTTGTTGCAAACGGCTGAACTCTTACCTCGAACCCATAGGACCTACTCGCGCACCCAGAGCGGGAGCACCGCCATCTGCCGGCCGCGCTTGGCCGCCATGAAATCATTCAGCCGGTTCTCGTCGCCGAGCTCTTCTTCACCCAACCCGACCACATAGATTCTCGTGGCCCGGCTTTCGAGCGGCGGGCCGCTGCCACGTTGCGACAGGGCTTGCGGCGGCGAGGAGACCGTGGGGAGGACGCTGCCGGCGTGCAAGGCCGAGCGATACCACCCCCGCAGGATCGCATCCAGCTTCCACTCCGCGGAGTTGAGCATCGCCGCCGAGGGCGTGTAGACGATCCAGCTCGGCTTGATCCCCCATTCCGTGGGCTGCAAGAGCGTCCGCCATTCATACTCAAACCAATCGGCCGAGAGCGGCCCGTCGGGCGCGATGATGATCCGGGCGTCCTTTTGAATCCGCGAATTCTCACGCAGCGGCGGCCCGGGAGCGGCCAGGGCCGTGGCGACGACCTTGCTGGGGCTCGCTTGCGGCGGAATCACTTTGGACAGGTATTCGTCGTCGTATGCCACCCCCGCTTGACGCTCCTGGTACAGCTTGCGGTAGACCGCGATCCCACAATAAGTCGGATCCTGACCCGGTTCGGCCGGAGCCAATCCCATGATCTCAACAAACAGATAGACCAGTTGGCGTTCACCCAGGGCCTGTTCCAATTCGGCGACGGTGAGCGGGTTGACCGGCACGCCCAGCCCGGCGGCTTTCGCCCATTGAATGTTCCTGAAAAGCTCGTTGGCCTCGGGAGTGGGCCCCGCGAGCAGCCCGCGAATCGTATCCTCATAGCTTTGCCGCCGACTCCGCAGGTTCGAGTTGAACGCCCGGGCCAGCGGCAGCATCCCGGGCTCAACTTGGCGATCCGCCGTTGACAAGCGCGGCAACCAGCCACTCGCGCTGTCGTCCAGCGCACGCCACACGTCGGGATTCACCTTGCGAACGTCGGCCCAGAGTTCTTGCGCCCGGGCCAGAGCCTTCGGCTCAGCCGGCTGCTCCAGCGGAGTGCCCGCCGCCAGGATGTTCGCCAGCGCGGCCCAGGTTCGCAGGACTTGCCGGTCCAATTGGCTCGCTAGCGCGTCCCACGCTTCGGGGCTGTCGTTGTAGGGCACCGGCCGGCCGCGCCCGGATAGGTCTTGCTGGTCGACGCCGAGCGCGCGCGCGAGCAAGGCCGCCGTGATCTGAAAAGACGCTTCCACGGCTTGCCGCTCTGCGTCTTCTGCGAATTCCGTCCCGCCGGCCTCGCTCCAGTTCTGATAGGCGGCGGTCAGTTGTTGTTGCAGTTCCAACAGCTCCCAAAACGCCGGCAATTCCGCCCGCCTCGTCAGCCGGTCCAGCGTCCGCCCGGGACGGTCCCACGCTTCCGACCGGCGGCGCGAGAGAATCCTTCCGGCCGGGACCCCGCGGGACAGGAGCACGAATCTCGAGAAAGCCGGCAGTTGCGTGAGCCCCTCGGCCTCTTCCAGCCATGCTCGCAACGCGTCCGGGTCGGTGATGCCGTCCGGCGTTTCAAGCCGGGCAGCCAAGTCTTCCAGCGCCGGGACCTGATC
>JAGMDK010000256.1 GCA_023128695.1 Phycisphaerae bacterium | reverse complement strand
CGGCAGGAGCCTCGCCCTCCCGCTTTAGCGGTGAGAAACGCATGAGATGACGCTGTTCCGGATGATAGTCATTCTGGCTGGAGGGGTGGCGCTGCTGCTCTGTGTGGTGATCCTGCGGGCCGAGACGACCCGGCTGCACTATGAAATATCCCAATGCGAACTTCAGGCCGAAGAGATGCGCCTGCGCCTGCGCGCGGCGGAGTTGGAGTTGGCCCGCCTGCGGAACCCGATGGTGATGCGGAAGAAAGTGGCAGAGGCCGTCGAGATGTACATGAATAAAGAGTTGGCCCCGGACGGCGGGGCGGAAAGCAAGCTACCGTAGTGTAGTGATTCATGCAGATTGCGTCTTATCCTGGCCGGTGGGGCGGGCGTCCCTGCCCGCCAGTCGCGGGCACGGAGGCCCGCACCACCTTGAATCATGATGCGGCAATTATGAATCAGACCACTAGAGAAAGGATGGCAGGGATGCGCGGCGGCGGGCTCCTGGTGGCGATCGTGGCGTTGTTGTTAATCGGGGGGGCGGTGCGCCTGGCATACATCGAAACCAGCCGGGGGGATACGTTGCGGAGCCGAGCCGCGAGACAGCAAACGACGCGGCAGTCGATCCCGGCCCTGCGGGGAGAGATTCTGGATACTCGCGGGCGGGTGTTGGCGGGGACGGTCCGCTCGCCGTCCGTGTATGTGGACCCGGCTCTCGTTGCAGACCCGCGTTACGCGGCGTGTAGCCTGGCACCGATCCTGGGGCTGGAGGCCGGCGAGCTGGAGGACCTGCTGCGCGAACCGCCGCGGCCGCGGTTCGTATGGCTCAAACGCGGGATCAGCGGCGAGGACCTGGAGGCGTTTGAAAAAGTGGTGGGCCGCTGGCACCTGCCCGGCTTCGGCGTGCAGTACGAGGTCGCCCGGGTATATCCGCAGGGACGCCTGGCGCCGCACGTGCTGGGCTTCGTCGGCGTTGACCTGGTCGAGGCGACGGAGATCACGCCGGCGTACGAGGACCTGCGGGGTTTGGCGGGCGTCGAAGAAGCTTTCAATGACCTGCTCACCGGCAAGCCCGGGAAGCGAACCGCGACGGTGGACGTGATTCGCCGGCGCGTGTGCTCGCGGAAGGCCGAGTATGAACCGGCCGTTGACGGGGCGACCATCGTGCTGACAATCGACGCGTTCATTCAACAGATCACGCAGGAGGCTCTGGCGGAGGCCTTCAAGGAGCACGAGCCGGAATGGGCCGCGGCAGTGGTGCTCGATCCGCAGTCGGGCGAAGTGCTGGCGATGGCAACCATCCCCGACTTCGATCCGGCAGCCCCGTTCCCGGCAGGGTATCACGACGCGACCGAGGAGGAGCGGGAACGCGCGCAAACGACGTGGCGGAACCGTGCCGTGGCGGACTCCTACGAGCCGGGCAGCATTTTCAAGCCGTTCGTCGCTTCCTGCGCGCTCGATGAGGGCGTGGTGGCCCTCGACGATGTTTTCACGATCAACGGTCCGGAAAGATCGTTCGGGCGGCGTACGATCCACGACACCCACGCCTACAAGTCCTTGGCCGTGCACGAGATCATCAGCAAATCGAGCAATATTGGCATGGGGCTCGTCGGGGCCCGCTGCGGGATGGAGCGGCTGAACCGCTATGTGCGGCTGTTCGGCTTTGGTGAAGTCACCGGCGTCGGCCTGCCCGGTGAGCACTCCGGCCTGGTGCAGGCTTTCTCCCGCTGGAATCCGTCCTTTTCGCCCCAGTCAATCCCGATCGGGCAGGAGATCTCGGTCACGCCGATCCAGATCGTGACGGCGTTCAGCGTGTTTTGCAACGGCGGCGTGCTGCCGCAGCCGCGGATCGTGCGGGGAGTGATCGGCCCAGACGGGGATACTTTGCAAGACTGCTCGCGTCCGGTCGAGGTCCGCCGCGTCTTGTCGGAGGAGACGGCGGAGGCGTTCCGCTGGGAGGCGCTGGTGGAGGCGGTGGAGAAAGGCACGGGCAAACGAGCGGCCGTGCCGGGCTATCAGGTTTTCGGCAAGACCGGCACGGCCCAGGTCGCGGGCCTTGACGAGGAAGGCAAGATGCGCTACCTGCCCGGGGATTACGTGGGTTCGTTCGTCGGCGGCGCGCCGGCGGATTATCCCCGCGTCGTCGTACTGGTTTCGCTCTACAAGCCGTCAGCCGGCAAATATTATGGCGGCACCGTGGCGGCTCCCGCGGTAAAGGAGATTCTCGAAAAAACATTGGCCTACATGCGGGTTCCGCCGGATCTTCCGGAAAGTGTAGCACGGAAATAGAAGTGCTTTTGACGCATGTACTGATGTTAGAATATCGATCGAAAGGTGTGCCACTGCTCTTGAGCAGTGCCAGGCTTCGCCAACTGCGCCGAAATCGGTAAGAAACACTGCTCAAGAGCAGTGGTACACCAGCGAGAAAGGATTCTCGTACCAGTGGCTGCGGACGCAAGAACGCCGAAGAGCCGCGGGCTTCAGCCCGCGCGGTCGTTCG
>JAGMDK010000255.1 GCA_023128695.1 Phycisphaerae bacterium | reverse complement strand
TGAAGCCCGCGGCTCTTCTTCAAGTTGGGATAGTCGCTGGTGGATACCAATGGAGTGGAAGCGGCGTGACGCTCCAGGCGGAGATCAAGGTCAACATGCGAAAGCTACGTGAATTGCTTTCCGGACTGGCATCGGAGGAGATGCTGGAAGAGGCCGGCGGGTGGCCGGTGTCCGGTGTGTACGACGACTCACGCCGCGTGCGCTCGGACGGGATTTTCGTCGCGGTGAAAGGAACGAACGTCGACGGGCGGCGGTTCATCGGGAATGCGATCAAGCGCGGAGCCACAGTCATCATCGGCGAGGATCTGCCATCGGCGGAAGGGGCACTCGTCGTGAACGTCCCGGACGCCCGGGCGGCGCTGGCCACACTGGCTTTACGCTGGTACGACCTCGCGGCCGACGGCACGGGCGGGCTCAAGCTGGCCGGCATAACGGGCACCAACGGCAAGAGCACGACGGCGTTCATGACCCGCGCGATTCTGCACGCCGCCGGGCTGCGCTGTGCCATGCTGGGTACCGTATATTACGATCTTTGCGGGCGCAACGTTGCCTCCGGAATAACGACCCCGGGGGTCCTGGAATTGGCGGCCCACCTACGCGAGTGCGCCGACGGCGGGGCCCAGGCGGCCGTGCTGGAAATCTCCAGCCACGCTCTGGACCAAAAACGGACCGACGGACTGCGGCTGGCGGCGGCGGCGTTCACCAACCTGAGCGGCGACCACCTGGACTACCACGGAACCTTCGAGAACTACCGGGCCGCGAAAACGCGTCTCTTCGCGGGCTTGGACCCCGACGCCGTGGCAGTCGTCAACCGCGACGATCCCAACCATGAGGTGATGATCCGCGCTTGCCCGGCCCGGGTGGTCACCTACGCGATCGAGCGCGAGGCGGACATCCGTGCCACCATCTCGGGCGGCACCAGCCGGGGCACCGTGTACCACATGCGTCTGGAGGGCCGCGAACTGGTGCTCGAAAACGCGCTCGTGGGCCGGTACAACGTCTACAATGCCCTGGCGGCGGCGGGGCTGGCCCGGGCCCTGGGTGCCGAGCCGGACAGCATCACGGCCGGACTGGCGTCGGTCCGCAACATCCCGGGCCGGCTCCAGCGGGTTCCGTGTGTTTGCCCCGCGGACGTTTTTGTGGATTATGCGCATACCGACGACGCGCTCCGGAATGTCCTCGGCGTGCTCCGGCCGCTCACACGCCGACAATTGATCGTCGTCTTCGGCTGCGGCGGCGATCGGGACCGCACCAAGCGGCCGCGGATGGCGCGGGCGGCGGCCGACTTCGCGGATGCGATCTTCGTCACCAGCGACAATCCGCGGACCGAGGACCCGCTCAAGATCATCGACGGCATTTTGGGCGGGTTCGACCCCGACGCTCGGCGGCGCGTCACCATTGAGCCGGATCGCGCCAGCGCGATTGGAGCGGCCTTGGCGGCGGCGAGCGCGGGCGACGTCGTCCTCATCGCCGGCAAAGGACATGAAAATTATCAGATAGTTGGCCAGCGGCGAATTCATTTTGACGACGTGGAAACCGCGATTCAGGTGGCGGTCGAAATCCAACGTTTCTGGCCGGGAGATGCATGACTCGTGATCAAGCTTACGCTCGGTGAAATTGTGCAGGCGATCAGCGGGAGACCGTGGGGCGATTTGCCCACCGTCAGTGTCGGCGGAGTGTCCACGGACTCACGCAGTACGGCGGCCGACGAGCTGTTCTTCGCCCTGCGCGGGCCGCGGTTCGACGGGCACGACTACGTGGCGGCGGCATTGAAACGCGGAGCAGTGGCGGCCGTCGTCGAGACCGCACGCTCCGAAGCAGTGGCCCGGGAGTTGCGGACGGCGGACATTCCGCTCCCGGCCGGTGCCGTGCTGATCGAGGTGGACAGCACCATCGCCGCCCTGGCGCGGCTGGCAACCTATCATCGGCAACAACTGTCCGCGGAGGTCATCGCGGTGGTCGGCAGCAACGGCAAGACCACCACCAAGGCCATGATCCATCACATCCTCAGCGGCCGGCTGCGGGGGCACAGTTCGCCGAAGAGCTACAACAACGAGATCGGCGTGCCGTTGACCTTGCTGTCGGCCGAGCAGGGGGATGAGTATTTGGTCGTGGAGATCGGGACCAACGCCCCGGGCGAGGTCGCCGCTCTGGCCCAGGTCGTGCAGCCCGACATGGCGGTCATCACCTGCATCGCCGAGGAGCACCTGGAGGGACTCGGCGACCTGGACGGCGTGGTGGCCGAGGAATGCTCGATTCTGAGTCAGTTGCGAGACAAGGGGTTCGCCGCGATTAACATCGAAAACCCTGCGATCCAGCGTCATATTCCTACTGAGGAACTGCACGTGGCGACCTTCGGGCAACATCCCGAGGCCGACGTTCGGCTGACGGAGTTGAGCTACGAGTCGCCCTGGCTGCGGTTCAAGCTCAACGAGCGTTTCCCGTTCCGGTTGCGGCTGGTCGGGGCGCACAATGCGGTGAACGCGGCCGGGGCCGTCACGGTCGCCAGACGACTTGGCTTTGACTTCGCGGAGGCCGCCGTCCGGCTGGAATCCTTCGTCGCCCCCCCGATGCGGAACGAGGTCATGGAAGTCTGCGGCGTTACCATCGTGAACGACGCGTACAACGCCAACCCGCAAAGCGCGGCGGCCGCGATCGACGTGTTGGAGCAGATGTCCTGTCGCGGGCAGCGGGTCGCGGTTTTCGGAGAGATGCGCGAACTGGGATCGCAGTCGGCGGACCTGCACCGCAAGGTGGCCGAGCGGCTGCGAGAAGGAAACATTGGCCACGTGATCCTGGTCGGCGACGCCACCGACCTGATGTACGAGGCGCTGGCGGGCGGGGACCTGTTCGGCCCCAGCATCGAGCGGTGCGCGGGCGTCGATGATTGTCTGGAACGTCTGGGCACCAGCCTGCGGGCCGGCGACGTGGTGCTGCTCAAGGCCTCGCGGGCGGTGGAATTGGATCGACTGGTTGAGCCGCTGCGCGAGCGGCTGAAAGCGACTCCCGTAATGTAGCGTCCGGCGCCCCTGCCGGACGAACCACCGGCTGGAAGCCGGGGCCACAATGTAAGCGATGCTCTATCACTTTTTCTACTGGCTGACCGACGGCAACGTAAACTATGCCTACGGGAGCCCCTGGTTCCGGGCCGTCATCGCGGTCCTGGTGGCGTTTGTCATCGTCTGGGCCCTGGGGCCGCCGGTCATCCGCAAGCTGATCCAATTCAAGATCGGGGATCGGCCGGAGTTCGACCACGCGGCGCTGAACCGGATGACGCAGGCGAAGGAGAACACGCCGACGATGGGGGGGGTGCTGATCGCCGTCGCGATCGCGGGAGCCGTCCTTTTGCTGGCGGACCTGAGCAACTTCTACACGACCCTGGGACTTTTTTGCCTGGTTTGGCTAGCTGTGCTCGGCGGGGTGGACGATTGGCTCAAACTGACCGCCGACCGTCGCGCGGGGACCCGTGATGGCTTGCGGCTGTGGGAGAAGCTGGTTTTCCAGGTTGCGCTGGGGGTAATGTTGGCGATCTTCATCTACCGGTACGGAGCGGTGAATCTGGAGGAGGTCCGTTATCTGGACGTCGACGCGTACTACAGCCCCAACTACAACGTGTTGAACATCCCCTTCTACAAGCACGCGCTCACGACCCTCAGCATGCCCGCATTCTACATCATTGCCGTGATCGTCATCGCCGGCACCTCGAACGCTGTCAACCTGACCGACGGCATGGACGGGCTGGCGAGCGGGTGCATGGCTATGACGTCCTTGGCCTTCATGGTGCTGGCCATCGTGATCGGCAGCCACGATTTGTCGGTGCAACTGGGGTTTCGCGACATCCAGGGCGCGGATGAGCTGGCGGTGCTGTGCGGGGCGGTGCTGGGGGCCTGCCTCGGGTTTCTGTGGTACAACGCGTACCCGGCCCGGGTTTTCATGGGCGACACCGGGGCCCTGCCGCTCGGCGGACTGATGGGCTATGTCGCGATCGTCACCCGCCTGGAATTGTGGCTGTTCATCGTCGGCGGCGTGTTCGTGATCGAGGCCGTCTCGGTCCTGCTACAGATTTCCCACTACAAGACTACCGGCCGCCGACTGTTTCGCTGCGCCCCGCTGCATCACCACTATCACCTGGCTGGCTTGAGCGAAACCCAGGTCGTGATGCGCTTCTGGCTGCTCGCGGCCCTGTTCGCGGCGTTTGCCCTGGCGACGATAAAATTGAGATGAATGCTGAAGTCTTGTAGCGGCCGCTACATTGTGTGGCACCGGCTTCCAGCCGGTGATTCTGTGTGGCACCGGCTTCCAGCCGGTGATTCTGTGTGGCACCGGCTTTCAGCCGGTGATTCTGTGTGGCACCGGCTTCCAGCCGGTGATTCTGTGTGGCACCGGCTTCCAGCCGGTGGTTCGGCCGGTACGGAGCCCGGCCGCTACATTTGTTGTTGAGGAGCTGACTTTGACCGCGCTCGAAACCCAGCCGAGATCCGCCGCGACAACCCGGCGTTTGTACGATCCGAGCGTCGTCTTCATCGTCGGCGTGCTCATGGCCCTGGGGGTCGCGATGGTCTACTCGGCCTCCGTCACTGTGCAGGGGGCTGAATTCAACTGGCGGCAATGGTGGGACTCGCCGCTTAAGCAGGGTGTCTTCGTCGTCGCCGGCTTCCTGGCGATGCTATTCGCGGCCCACCTGGACTACCGCGTGCTGGCGTGGCAACAGCGCTGGGACGGCTGGCGGTCCGGGCTGCTGACGCTCATAACACTGGGACTGCTCCTCGCCGTGCTCCTCGTCGGCCATCAGGCCCTGGGAGCCCGGCGGCAACTCATGATCCCCGGGCTGCCGTTCGGGTTCCAGCCGTCGGAGTTGGCCAAGATTGTGTTAGTGATCTGGCTCGCCGCACTCCTGACGCGGCCGACCGCCAAGACGAGCACTGGACGCGGAAGATTCTCCCTGTTGAGAGAGCAGCCGAGTGACAACACGGTACGGCGTGGCGACGTGCGCGACTTCCGCACCGGGTTTTTCCCGGCCGTGCTCAGTGCCGGGGTGCTGATCGGACTGACGGCGATCGAGGACTTCGGGACGGCGGCCCTGATGGGCGTGGTCATGCTCCTGCTGCTCATTATCAGCGGGGCGCGGTGGGCGCATCTGGCGTTGGTGGTGCCGGCGGCACTCGCGGCCGGCGCGCTGCTGATCCTGACGAAGCCCCATCGCATCGACCGCATCAAAGCCTTCTTTTCAGATACGCCGGACCTGACGGGAGCGGATTATCAGATAGACCAGGCCATGCTGGCGATCGGCTCCGGCGGGTGGTGGGGCCGCGGACTGGGAGCCGGCGTGCAAAAGTACGGCTACCTCCCGCAAGACAACAACGACTTCATCCTGGCGATCATCTGCGAGGAACTCGGCGTGGTCGGCGGGATCGTCGTGGTGGCCCTGTTTCTGCTGCTGATGTGGCGCGGCTGGCGGATCGCGGCCAACGCTCCTGACCTTTTCGGCCGACTTCTGGCCCTCGGTTTGACCCTCCTGCTCGGCCTCCAGGCAGCCTTCAACGTCGGCGTCGTGACCAACAGCATCCCGACCAAGGGCATTTCGCTCCCCTTCGTCTCCGCCGGCGGCTCGGGCGTCGTGTTCCTCGGCTTTGCCGTCGGCCTGCTGGCGTCGGTGGGACGAAAACAGCAATAGTGCGTGCGGCGATTATGTGCCTGATTGTGGCACAATAATAGCCGTATTATCGGCATATATGTTCTTATTGTTAATTCTCGCGAACGACGTTTGACATATGTCAAGACCGTGTTTATCCTCTATAGTGAGGATTTGTGGAAAACAGTAGTGCCACATACTATCCGTGGCGTGGCACAAGATATGGGCGAACGATGGGAAAACTGGCGGTGCAACGTGTGTCGGAAGAAGAGTCTGCGCCGCGTCAAACAGCCGTTTGAATACGAAGTGAGTCACGATGGGCGTCCGCCGGTGAAGATCCGGATTCCTGATCTCGAAGTCATCGCTTGCACGAATCCGGATTGTCACCCTGAGCATCCCGACGACACGATTATCGAGAATGAGGCAACGGCTTGGCGTATCACGGTAGAAACCTACCGCCAGCTTGGCCTGCTGACGCCGGACGAGATTCGGCGGGAGCGCGAGCGACTTGGGCTTTCGCAGCAGGAACTTCAGGAGTTGCTTGGTCTGGGGGGCAATTCGTTATCGCGCTGGGAGAATGGGCGTGTGTATCAAGCCCGGAGTACGGATACATTGCTGCGGATCATCTTCAACGTTCCGGCTGCCGCCGAGTATCTGAGGCGTGACCGAGAGCGCGGAATTGCATCACCCGCTGAGCCGCGAGCTATTCGGCGGGCATGAGGGACGTTCATGGGGGGGAACATCGACGGTGAGCAGAGAATGTGCAGTTCATCCGTCGGGAGTGCTTGCCCCGGAAGCGTGGTTTGCCCTAAGCTGATAGTGGAGAGAATGCCCGGCCGAGCAATTCGTGGCGGCCCATATCAGCAGTTAAGGCAGGTCACTTCTTCATGGCCGGCCGCGTGAGCTAGAGGTGTATATATGAGCGAGATGCCGCAGTCGATTATTCCACTCCTGGAGAAGATGGAACACTTGGAGGCCAGTGACCTGCATCTCAAGACCGGGGTGCCGCCGGCCTATCGCATCGCCGGCGAACTCCGGCGAACCACCCTGCCGACGTTCCTGGTCAACGAGCGCGACATCGAACGGCTGATGGACCCGCTCATCCCCCCCAAACGCAAACACATCTTCGAGGAGAAGGGCGGGTTGGATTTCGCGTACCATCTGCCCAACGGCGACCGCTTCCGCGTCAACATCATGCGCTCCTGCGATCAGATGCACGCCGCGATCCGCCGGGTCAAGGGCGTGATCCCGGGCTTCGAGGAGTTGCACCTGCCGCCGATTTACCGCAAGCTCGCGGAAGAGACGTTTGAGGGTCTGGTCATCGTGTGCGGGGTGACCGGCTGCGGGAAAAGCACGACCCAGGCCGCGATGATCGATCACATCAACGAGCAGCGGGCCGACAACATCATCAGCATCGAGGACCCGATCGAATATACCTTTCGCCCCAAGCGGGCCTACGTCAGCCAGCGCGAGATCGGTCTCGACGTGCACACCTTCGCCGACGCCCTGCGCGGGGCCGTGCGGCAGGACCCGGACGTGGTCTTCATCGGGGAGATGCGGGACCGGGAGACGCTGATGGCCGCGTTGCAGGCGGCGGAGACCGGGCACTTGGTGTTCTGCACCCTGCACACGGCCGACACGATGCAGGCCCTGGGCCGCATCCTCGAGTTCTTCCCGCCCGACCAGCACGCCTTTATCCGCAGCTCGTTGGCCAACAGCCTCAAGGCGATCTGCGCCCAGCGGCTGATCCCGGCGATCGACGAGAAGATCTCGCGCGTGCCGGCCACCGAGGTGCTGCTGGGCGAAGGGATCGTCAAAGAAAAAATCCGCGAGGCCGAGGACACGGACCTGCCCGAAATTATCGCCGGCAGCAAAGAGAGCGGGATGCGGAATTTCACCATGTCGCTCGCCGAGCTGATCGAAAAGGGGTACATCTACATCGACATCGCGATGGAATTCGCGCCGAACCGCGAAGCCCTCAAGGGCCTGCTCCAGGGGATCAAGACCTCGGCCCAGACGCTGGTCCACCGCGTCAAGCGGGGCGGGGGGGGATAACCGCCGCGGGCACCTGTCATTCCGACCGAGCGACGCTTTTTGCGTCGCGACCGAGGAATCTAGCCGCGAGTGTCTTGCACCTTCTTCCGGGGGTGAGCGTCAACATAGTGG
>JAGMDK010000254.1 GCA_023128695.1 Phycisphaerae bacterium | reverse complement strand
CCCACTTTCCTGACGCCCACCCTTGTTCCGGGGTCGAGGTCCGACCGTCTTCCGTTTTAACGTCAAAGCTGCTACGGTAGCTGTCTGGCGGGCTGCCTCCGCGGCTTGTGCAGCCGACAGACAACGCGCTAACCCCCTGGAGAGGCCATGTCGAACAATATCGCTTCCGATGGCAGTGGCACTGTAGAAGTGCCACACCATAAGAAAGCCTTCACCCACGCCTACTGGATGCTCAACTCCATCGAGATGTTCGAGCGCTTGGCGTACTTCGGCATCCGGGCCGTCGTCCCGCTCTACATCATGCAGGCCACCGAGCCCGGCGGGCTGCACCTGTCACCCGTCACCAAGGGCTGGATCTACATGTGGTGGGCGATTTTCCAGTCGTTCTTGCCGATCGTCACCGGCGGCTTCGCCGACCGCTACGGCTACAAACGCGTCCTCTTCTTCGCGATCTCCGCCAACGTCGCCGGCTATGTCATGATGGCCAACCTGCATAGTTACTACGGCTTCTTCGCCAGCATCCTCGTGTTGGCAACCGGGACGGCGTTTTTCAAACCAGCCTTGCAGGGCTCCCTGGCCCAGAACCTGACCAAGGAGAACTCCTCGCTCGGCTGGGGCGTCTTCTATTGGGTCGTCAATATCGGGGCCTTCGCCGCCCCGTTCGTCTCCACCGCGATCCTGGGCAAGCCGCATGATTTGGAGGGTTGGCAGACCCTCTTCTACGCCTGTGCCGGCTTTACGGCGTGTAATCTGCTCCTGCTGCTGACCTTCAAGGACGTGCCGTCCGGGGCCTCCAAAACCGAATCGCCAGGGGCAGTGCTCAAACGCACGATCGTCAACATCTGGGACGCTCGACTGATCACCTGGCTGCTGATCATGTCGTGCTTCTGGCTGATGATGTACCAACTCTGGGATTTACATCCGAACTTCATCACCGACTGGGTCGATAGTGAGCCGATCGCCAATCACGCGCCGGAGATTTGGCAGGAATACGGCGACCGCGGGATGAAGCAGGTCCCCCAACAGATTCTGCTCAATCTCAACGCGGGTTTGATTATCCTCCTGATCGTGCCGCTCTCGTGGGCGGTCCGCAAGATGCGCACGCTGAGCGCCATGCTGGTCGGCATGTCGGTGGCGACGCTGGGCGTGCTGATCGCCGGCTGTTCTCAGAGCGGCTGGATTCTGCTGCTCGGCATCGTGTTCTTCTCGCTCGGCGAAATGTGGACCGGCCCGAAGAAAAACGAGTATCTCGGGCTCATCGCTCCACCCGGCAAGAAGGGACTCTACCTGGGTTACGTCAATATCCCCATCGGCATCGGCGTGGGCATCGGCTCGTACCTGGGCGGCTGGGTCTACGACAATTACGGCGAGAAGGCCAGCCTGGCGCTGAAGTACATGGGCACGGACTCGGCCCTGGTCGCCCGCGCGGCCCAATGTGCCGACTGGAGCGATGCGCTCGATAAAATTCCGGGATTGATCGGGATCGAACGCAATCAGGCCTTCGAGCGCGTCCAGGAGCACCTCGAGCAAGATGAGGAAACAACGGCGGATAAGCTCCGAACGGACTTTCAGTATGACAAAGGTCAGCTCACAAACTTGGGATACCGATATCTGGCGTTTTGTCCCGAACATAAGGATGCTGTCAAAGCCGGGCTTGCAAAGGAACTGCGCCACCTGGCAGACGATCGCTGTTTTGCAGCCGCGGAGCTCGACGCAGAGTCCATGGAGGCGCGCGAGGCCCTGTTGTCGGAAGCCAAGGAGTTGCGTCGGCAGGCTGATCAGGTCGAGGCGGGGCAAATCCCGCTCGAAGGGGATTTAATCAGCAGGTACGGGCACAAGATGCCGAAGTGGGTCGGCAAGAAGCGGCTGGAAGTGCTTGATATTGTGCGTGAGACTGTCAATCGGGATCGCCCGGAGAACGAGCACAAAGACAATGCGACGATCGCCCGCATGCTCTGGGTGCGTTTCGGGGACCAGCCCGTCGTGCTCAACAATCTCGCCCTCGAATACTTCGCCCAGGACACCGATCGCCTGCACGATAAGGTCGCCAAGTTGACCTTCGACGACCCGGTGAAAGATATCGAGGAAAGGATCGGGATCGGGCGTACCAAGGCCTTCGCGGCGCTCAGTGCGGCGATGGGCGCCACCGAAGAGGAAGTCAAACGGAAAATCAAAGAGGATGGGTGTGCCGGGGTGTACGATTACCTGGCCGGCCTCGAACATCGGCGGTTCATCGCGGTGGCCCAGCGAGACTGGACCAAGGATGTCTCGTTGTTGGAAGCGATGATCGAGTCCGATGCCGCGGCCAAGGCGGTTGTTGAGGAGCAGGTCTGGGAAAAAGGCCTGTGGGAACGTCTGCTCGGTTCTGTCAAATCGCTCTTCGGTTCTAAGCCGAAAGAGGAAAACATGTACCAGCGATTGACGACTAAGCAGGAGTTGATCCAAAAGGCACTGGATGTAAAGGACTGGACGAAGACGCCGATGCATGCAGCCCAACTCTTCCAGATGAACCCGTTCGAGGCTCAGGCGCTGGCCGCGGCCGAGGTCAACGAAGCCCCGAAGGAAGCGACGACGTTACTCTGGAACAAGTACCATCCCAACCGCGGCGTCTGGCTGCCGTTCGTGGCGATCGGTATCGTGGCTACTATCGCGCTGGGCATCTTCGGGCAGATGGCCAAGCGCTGGAAGGATATGAACGCATGATCTAGTATCCCTTCAACTTCAATAAATGGTAGGGTGCCCCATCGCTTTGTGCGTGTTTAGCGTGAAAGCAGTCCCGGAGGGACGAAAGATGTTAGCCCAGGGCGTGAGCCCTGGGTACGTAGGTAGTCTTTCATCGTTAAGCCCCGGAGGGGCGACAGAATCGTTCGTCATGACAGAGTCTATGTGTCGCCCCTGCGGGGCGGAATGCCGCTGGCCACGCGGGACGGGATGGTGGTGATCCTGCGGGGCGAGATGGTGACACACCGCCGATTCTGTCATGGACCCCTGGATTCCGGGTGCAGGACAAATGCGGCGGTCGGAATGACAGACAGGGCCGCCGACAGCGGCGAGGCCAATCACGAGGGCCGCCCAGCGTCTCTGGCACTCCGCCGCTCATGTCTCTGGGAGTATCGCACTTCATAGATGTCACCGCGTCGCAAGATGCCGCGAACCGTTTGCCAGATGATGCTCAAGTCGGTCCACAGACTGATGGACTCGACGTACCTCACATCCCACTCGAGTTTCTTCTCGAGCGTCAGGCTGGCACGTCCGCGCATCTGTGCGAAACCGGTCAGCCCGGGCTTCACCAGCAGCCGGCGGCGTTGCCGGGCGTTCCATTCCGCCATTTGTTGCAGGTACAATGGCCGCGGGCCTACCAGCGACATCTCGCCCCGCACCACGTTAATCAGTTGCGGCAGTTCGTCCAGGCTGGTTTCCCGCAGCCAGCGCCCGACCGGAGTGATCCGCGGGTCGTCGCCGCTTTGCGGCGAGTCGCCGAACGGATCGGCGTCCACCCGCATCGTGCGAAATTTAAGCAGGGAAAAGGGCCTCCCATTTCGGCCGGCCCGAATTTGCCTGAACAGGGCCGGGTGGCCGTCCCGCCGAACCAACCAGGCCAAGATCAGCAGCAGGGGGGCGGCCGCGACCAGCGCCAGCAGCGCCAAGTACCAATCTAGCGCGCTCTTGAACCACAGATACGACGGCGGGGCGTGGCACTGCACGGGTGAATTGTTCTCTTCGACTGGCATCGCCCCCGCAGTCTAACGGCATTTGGTCTCGCAACGTAATCCGGGGCTCCGGGGCGAAATGCCGCTGGCTGGGCTGTCTGGCGGGGGCCGGTCCTTTTTTCAACGAACTGATCGATATGTCTTCAGCAGTTTCACGGTTATTGGGCTTGCAAGGAACGCGGCAAGGGTATAATAAGGCTCCAACGACAGGCTTCGACCGGTCGGCGACGCGGGTGTAGCTCAGTGGTAGAGCTTCACGTTGCCAACGTGAATGTCGTGGGTTCAAATCCCATCACCCGCTTTCTCGTAAAGCACGCCGAACGCTCAATTTAGCGTACCTGTCCGGCGTAGGGCAGTGCGGCTCAAAGCCAAGAACGGGAGTAGCACTACTCCCGAAGGCTTAGGAGACCGCACCATGCCAGCGAAAAGCTCATCCATCCCGAAACTTCGCCATCATAGAGCCAGCGGTCAGGCCGCCGTCGTGCTCGGTGGGAAATGGCACTATTTCGGCACCTACGGCACACCTCAGGTCGATGAGCGTTACAGCCGTATCATCGCGAACGGGCTCGCGAACGAGCGGTGGGCACCCGACATGCCAGAATTATCCATCAGCGAGTTGGTGCTCGCGTATTGGCGGTACACCTCTGTCCGATACGTCCACGAAAACGGCAAGCCAAGAAAGGAACTCGCTGCAATCCGTGCTGCGCTGCGTCCAGTCAAGCGACTGTTCGGTTCCATCCGGGTGGAGGACTTCGGGCCGCGGGCGCTGATCGCGGTTCAACGCGAGCTTGTCCAAAACGGTTACTGCCGCACGATTGTAAACGACCACGTGCGCCGCGTCCGGCGCATGTTCCGATGGGCGACCGCGCAGGAGTTGATCCCGCCCAGCGTTTATCACGGTCTGCAAGCGGTCGACGGCTTGCGGGCAGGCGAATCTAGTCCGAAGTTCCGGGAGTAGGCAACACGTAACTCCGGCCGGGTGCCGAGGTTGTGGTTCTGAAGGGGGGCCGAGGACTGACTACACGCCCAGAAGTTTGGAAGACGCGGGCGTGCATTGGCGTGGGCTGGGTGTCTTGCGCGAAAGTCTTGCCCGACGGATCGGCCAGGAGCCGGCAACGGTTGCGGCAGAGTGTACCAAGGTCCTCCAGAAGAGTGCTGAAACTGTGCGCCCCGAGGCCGTCGCGGTTATGTCCGTGCCGCGCCAAGGGGCAGGTGCGGCCCTCGTAGTAACTGCTGCTGACGTCATAGAACACCTGGGCCCCTTCGCCAAGATGCCGAGCAGCCGGCGTCGTGGTGTGCCACAGCCTGGTGCTGGCCAGCTTCGAGCAGCCGTGCAGCAGGCGCTCGGCGATCATCGCCAGGACCAGTTGCTCTCCCCGCAGGGCCGGCTTGATGATCTCGATGATCTCCGGCGGCAGGTGGGTCAGGTTGGCGAGAGTTCGTTTGCGGACCCTCTTGCCTTCGCGATAGGATTGCCGCAACAAGATGGTGGGGTGCGAACCTCGGTTTGGAACAGCCTCTATGTGTATGACTACAGTATACCCCATAATCACGCTTTGTCAATAGTGCGCTATGGAATCCTCTCGCCTTTATCCATGACTACGTTTTGAAGGGCAACCAGATGGCCTGTGTTCAGCGGCAGCACCGCGGGGCGCTGGGCAAGACCGAGAACTGCGTGGTCAGCGTGCACTTGGGCTACGCGGCCGGCGAGCACGCCGGTGGAGGTATTGCTGTTGGTGGCGTTCAGTCGCTGGCGAATCGAGCGGATGTTTGAGGACAGCAAAGGCGAGTTAGGGTTGGACCATTTTGAGGTTCGCCGGTATCGCTCGTTGTGTCGGCATTTGTTGCTGACGTGCGTGAGTCATTTGTTCCTGGCGGAGTTCTGCCAGCGTCAAAAAAAACGGCGCGGGACTGACGCTGCGTCAAGTGTGGACGGCGACGCGGGGGTTGGTGGGCATCTGGTATCGGGGTGGCCGGTGTTCGTTGACGGAGCACTAGCTGCCGAACGGATCCTCCATGCCGACCTGGCTCCAGAAGGCCGCATTGCCGTGGCAGCTTTCGCAGCTCAGGGAGTTCTCTATCGGCGCGACCTCGTGGTTGATGCTCAGGTAGCTAACCGTGTTGACGAAACCGTAGTTGCCGCTGTAGGCCTGACCGGCGAAGGCGGTGCCTTCCGCAATCGCCAGACCCCAGTTGAACTTCGCCCAGTACGGATTCGGTCCCGGTCCGGTCCCGAACAGATGCGGCACGACGAGTCGTTTGTCGGTGATGTCCACGGGCTGCCGGCCGATCAGCTTCTTGAACGGATATATCTTGGCATCCTCATCCTCGATCGTGGCGGTCGGGGCGGCGATGACCACCGGGTCCGCCGCGGTGCCGGCTTCGGTGTACGTGTCATTGGCGTTGACTACCTTGTGCCGCCACTTGCCGTTGTACCACAGGTAGGCCGGCGTGACATCCTTGGCCCACACGAAGCGGCCCTTCTTCTTGCTGTAAGTGTCCCTGCCGTGCTGCCGCGGGATGTCGGTCCGGCTCTCGCCGGCCTCATCCCAGTACCACTCGACCGTAGTGGCCTGCGTGCGGGAGAAGGTCGGGATGTGGCAGGTTTGGCAGGCCACGCGCTTGGTGTGGAGGTTCAGCAGCGAGGCCACCAGGCCGTTTGCCGCGTGTACCTGGGTCGCGCTGTGGCAACTCGTGCAAGCTAGCTCACCTTCGTTGCTGTGCAGCATGGTGGCGCCGGCGATCTTGTGGCCCGACTCCGTGTGGCAATCCTGGCAGGCGTAGCCCAGCCCGCCCATGTGGACGTCCTGGTCTTTCGTGGGATCGATCAGGTCGGTGGATAGGTCGCCGTGCTTGACGTTATCGCCGCCGCCGGCTTTGGCGTGGCAGGCCAGGCAGTTCGCGCGGGAGGGAGCACCGACGTTGAAAGCAATCTCGGTCAGCGCCGCGGGCTCGACAACCGTGAGTTCGCCGTCAACCGTGAGCGCCGCCGGCCCGCCGCCGCCGTTGGCACTCGCGTGCTTCTGATACGTGCCGGTCGTGTCGTGGCAGATGAAACAATCGATGTTGGCGGTGTCGTCAAAGAAAGAGGCTGCGGTATTGGACTTCCAGCCGTAGCTGGGATGGCACTGCGTGCAACGACCCTCGTTGCTAACAATGGCCACTCACAAATTGTTGATTAAGTCACGTTTGCCATGTGTCCCTCCCTCGAGACCCTCGATATTGGTTACCGGACCCTCCCAGTTCCAGTGGGCAGTCTCGAGCATGTTCCGGGCGTCGTCCGAATGGCAGATGAGGCAACTGTTGGCGGTGTTTTCGTACACGGTCTTGCCGAGGATATCGACGAAGATCCTCTCGTGGAGGGTCTTCTCCGCGACGTCGGCATCGCCTGTATCACCGGTATCGCCGGTGTCATCGCCGGCACTTGGCAGCAAGCTGGCCAAGTCGGAGGGGCAGCCGCCTAAGTTCCCGGCGACAAGCACCCCCAGCCCAAACACTAAGAGGAATAATGGGATCGAACGTGATAGCATCGCTGCTTCTCCTTGCACACGCGCACACCACCCCGGGCTGCCTTCCGCTCGAGGCGAAACCTGAATGCGCTAATAGGACTTCATTGTTACGCCTATCCCGGCTGCCAGCAATAGTCTGCAAGGGGCACTCTCCCCCCCCAAGGGGGGACGCCGAGGCAGCATCAAGCGAGTTGATTGCGGACCGCGTAGCTGACCGCCTCGGCCCGCGAGCCCAAGCCCAGCTTGCGATAAACGTTTTTCAGATGCGACCGCACGGTGGAGCGAGAGATGTTGGCCGCGCCGGCGATCTCGTCGTTGCCCATTCCGCGACCGACGAGCCGCAGGATCCGCACTTCCTGGTGGGTCAGATTCGCAACCGGCTCCGGTGGCATATGACCGGCGGTCAGGGCCAGCAGGCGCTTAGCCACGGCTTGAGAGAGTTCCACCTGGACAGACCGCTCGGCCGTCACATCGCAGAACAACAACGCCCGGCCGACCTCGTTGCCGTCGTCATCGACGTACCGGGTGGCGTTGACCTTCAGCGCCAGCTTCCGGGGCCATTGCACCACCAAATCGCCGAGCAGGTTTCCTTCCGTTTGGGCGGCCTCCTGCCAAAACGCAACCAGTTGCAGGTCCTTGAGTAGCCGGTCCAGGGATTGACCGAGGCACTCGGTGCCGGGCAAACCGAGGACCATTTCAGCGGCCCGGTTGAGCCATATGATCTTGCCCCCGGAGTTGGTGAGAATCAGGCCCACGCACAATCCGGACAGGGCCCGCACGATTAGGCAGTCCTCGAGGCACTCTTCGTTGAACTCACGGCCGCGCGCCATCCTGCTCGCTCCCGCTTGAGCCTCGCCGGTCAAGTCGCCGCTCTCCACTGCCGCGGCGAGCGGGAGCGATCCGGTTCCGCGCCGGGAGCCGGTCAACTCGCCGGCCACTGGGCGCGAAAGTCTCGTCGCAGAGACGCATTATACCCGTCCCGCTCGACAAGCCAATGGGGTCGCCGGGGCGCGCATTCGGTCGTCCAGTTCGTAATGAATGTTGCTAGTGTAGTGCTTATATAGACGGAAGTAGAAGTCGTGCTTCCGCTCGGCCTCGGCCAGCTTCTTGAGCAGGTCATTTTTGCGCTGGGCCGTTTTGTTCCATGGATTGCGCTTTCGCCCCTTCCACGTCGCACGCAAGGGGTGGTGGCCTCTTCAGGATTAGGCTCCGGGCGAAGGCCACGCTGTAGCTTGTAGGGCCTGCGGTGCGGACTGTCCGGTTCATCGTGCTGGCGCAGGATGGTCCGCCGCGCGGACCCTACCCGGCTAGTTCGGCGTAGTAGATCTCGACGGTTCCGCCGTTACCACTGTGGCCCCCGCCGACCAACCGCGATAAGCGGCGCTGCCCACAGAGGCTCACGCCGTCGCCGCCCGCCGCCGCCGCCCAAACACGACCGTCCCCGCCGTCAACAAGAGCAGCGTCATGATGATCAGACCCCATTCGGAGACGGTTGGGATCGGGTGCGGGCACGGAATCTCGAAGGCAGGCGGTTCCTGATTCGGATCTGCTAAGTCAATATCTCCGGGACAGACGCCAACGTACGTGAAGCTGATGAAGTCGGGGCGCGCCGTGCAGGTGGCCTCGTCTTCGTAGGTGCACATTCCTTCCCCATAGCAGCATGCGCCCTGCCCGCATGCCGGGTAGAAGGCGTCGCACGCACCGTTCGGAATGAACCGCGTCGGACCGCCACTGTCTGACCAGGGGGCGACACGGCCTCCCGTCGAACCATCGCGGTCGTCCCCGAGACAGTCGGCGATGTTGACGTCGGTTTGACATACACCACTGGAGTCGTTGCAGCATGCGCCGGTCACCTCATTGCATATGATCGAAGTACAAGTCTCCCCCGCGTAGAACTCGTCGTACGGGCCTTCACAGGCAGAGGGGTCATTAACAAACCTGCAACCCGTACCTTGCGGTGCGGATATATCGCAGCATGCCCCGCAGTCGATTGCGCCAAGGGCCCCGATCTGCCCGCAATAGGGGGCGTTAGCGCACGGCGAACCCAGGCGAAGATAGTAGTTGCCCTCGGCGGTCGGCGCGTTGTTGCAATCCTCCGGATCGCAGAACAGCGGGTCCGCGTCCTCGATGTTGGGCTCGGTTGACAAACACATAAACATACCGCAATTCCCACCGATCCCCGACCCGTCGACATCGCTACAGCAGTAACTGAGAGTGCCCCCGTCGCAATACCACTCATCTCCCTCGCCGGTGTCCGTGCAGTTGTCCCACAGGATAGTCTTCCACAAGTACGGGCTCGCGCCCGATCCCGAGAAACCCCCTCCGCCGCGCTGACCGGCTCTGTTGCCGCTGATCGTACACCTCTCGAAGTAGGGTGAGGCGCCATTTTCGCAATAGATCCCGCCGCCATCATGGGTCGCGTGATTGCCGGAGATGACACACCCGCTGAAGATCGGCGAAGCGTCGTCACAGTAGATCGCGCCGCCATTGACCGCGGAGCAATTCTCGATGCTGATATTCTCGATCAGCGGCGGCTCATCTGTGAGCGGTGGGAAGCTGATCCACTGGCGGACACCCTCGCCATCGATGATGCAGTCAGCCGCGTTGCCGCTTTGCGACCGCAGGGTGATGCACAAGTCCGGGGGGAAGAGGATGCTTAGAGTACGTAACGAAATAACC
>JAGMDK010000253.1 GCA_023128695.1 Phycisphaerae bacterium | reverse complement strand
ATTGCTGACCGCTGAATGCTTACGATGCCACAAGAAATGGTCATACCCGGCAGTACTCTCTTGACGCCTGGGCCGCTCTCGCTTAAGATTATGCTTGGTTACTGGTGTCCGGCCGCTCGGTGTGGCCGGAAGAATAGGGAATCCGGTGTAAGACCGGAACGGCCCCGCCGCTGTGACCGGGAACGAACGCTGCACCTTGGTCATTGGCCCGCCGAGCGCGGGTTGAGAAGACGCAGCTAGTAGGCTGTTTTGTGATTTCAGATTTGAGATCACAGAGCACGCCCGGAAGTCAGAAGACCTGCCAGATAGACCTATCGTCGGGTAGCCTTCGCGGGAAGGTACGGTGATCACGTCGGCGTTTTTCTCTCCTTCTTCCCTCGTGCTCAGTGACCGTGAGCGTTTGTGCGGCCATGAAGAGCCGCGGGCTTCAGCCCGCGCGGCCTTTCGATCGCCGAACCGGCATCAGTTTGCGCCCGGTCATTCGGATCGCGGAGACGAATCCACGCGCCCACCTGAACCTGCTGGCGAACGCGGCTGCCCGACTGGTATCTCGCCTAGAGGAGGTTTGAGATGCGGATGAATGGAGCTTGGTTTGCTAGTAGTTGGTTGGCTTTGGCATCAATCACAGGAGGATCAGCGGTCGCGGCGCTCGAATTCACGCCGGCGGCGGGCTATATCGCCGGCGAGGTCTGGTCCGGCCCCGGCGCGGCCCACTTCGCCGTCGAGAGCGGCAGTTACTACATCTATGGCGCTGAGGAGGTGGCACCGGATCAATGGCAAAACGTCGTCCGGCAATATGACGGCGTCGGGACCATCGAGATCGCCCGCTCGTCGACGTACGCCACGGACGCGTATTTCCCGGACGCCATCACCGTGGCGGGCGGCGACGTCTATTGGGCCCATGCGCAGTCCTTCACCGCCGGCGGGGCCGCGAACCTGTACAAGTCGTGGTTCGACGGCGGCACCTGGAACACGACGCAAGTGCTCGACGAGTCCGCCGACATCAACGTCTACAGCCTCAGCACCGACGGCGACAACGTCTTCGGCGTCGGTCTCGACAACAACGGCAGCAACGTCGCTTTCTATCTCGACGACAGCGAGAACTACAACGTGCTGGCCGAGCTTCCCGCCGACGCCAGCGGGGGCTCGGGCTTCGATCCGGCGGGTAACTTCTTCGCCGGGGCCTGGAGCGTGGGCGGGGATTGGTGCGACCACATGTACGAGTTTTCCGCCCAGCAGGTGGCCGACCGGCTGGCGGGAACGCAAGCAACCCCCTATGCCGCCGGGGATGCGCTGGCCGATTACATTGTCCCTGGCAACGCCTCGGCCGTGATGGAGTCGGATGGAGCCAACCTGTTCGGCGTGGAATACAACGCCACGTGGAGCGGCACGAACCCGTATGCGTTCGATCTGGCCGACGGCACGGCTACATCGCTGGGCACCCTGTCAGGTGCCGCGACCACGGTATCCACTGATATGTACTACCGCGCTGGTGACATCTACTTCATGGGCAAAGACGACTGGGGCACCGGCGGCGAAGCCGTCATCTACCGCTTGGTGCCGGAGCCGGCAACGTTGTTCATGTTGGCGAGCGGCGCACTGCTGCTGAGGCGGCGGCGGCGGCGCGGCAATTGAGGTGCTCTCTAGTGTTGTGTCACACCTCATTTTTCAGGCAAAGCGTTGGCCGTGTGCCACTGCTCTTGAGTGGGTGCCCCATCCCGTTTCGCTCGCCGAGAGGCGAGCGAACGGGGTGGGGGACGGAACTAATTTGGCGCAGGGATATCTGATGAGAAACTCCAGCTTTATTCCAATTGTTGCAGCTTTCTTCCTGGCTGCCGGCAGTGTCTCTGTACGCGCTCAGAGCCCTTTTGCAACAAACGTGATCGACTTCGACCCCGCCCCGGGCCAGTGGGTCAACGACGACCTCTACAACGCCCCGATCCGGGCACTCAACTCGCCGCTGGGTGACAACCCGTCCGAGCCGAACAATGACTCGCTGGTTTCGCTCGGCGGGTTCGGCGGTTCAATCACGCTGGCCTTCGATCACACCGTGTTGGATGACGCCGCCAATCCCTTCGGTCTCGACGCCATCGTGTACGGCAATGCCCTATGGGTTAGCGGGAATTCCAACCGCAAATGGGGCGAATGCGGCGTGATCGAGATCAGCCGGGACGTAAACAGCAACGGGCTGGCCGACGATCCGTGGTATTTGATCCCCGGCTCACACATCGAGCCGTCCCCTAGCCAATACGAAGTGCACACCTGGGACGACGATATCGCCGATTCGACCTGGCCGCCATTTTCGCCGCCGGCGGACGAGTCGTGGATACCGCCCGGCCACAGCGGCGTCTGGACCACCGCCGGCTATCACCTCCCGGCCGAGTTCTTCGAGACTATCATCATGGAGAACCCCAACGGGCCGGATGCGGAGGAGGAAGGCGTCTTCGGGTACGCCGACTTTTCGCCGACTCAGGGTCTGCCCCCCGGCGAGGACGCGGAAACATTCTATGCCCGCCCGGACAACCCGTTTGCGGTCGGCCTGACCCCGGGCAGCGGCGGCGGCGATGGGTTCGACATCGCCTGGGCGGTGGAGCCCGGCACGTGGCAGCCCGCCAACCTCGCCGGCTTCGATTTCATCCGCATCACCACCGGCGTCGATCTGGTGGTCATCGATCCCCCCTTCGGTGAGCTATCGACGGAGATCGATGCGGTGGCCGATGTCGCCGAAGGCCAGTTCGGAGACGCCGAGAACGATGGCGACATCGACCTGGACGATTTCGCGATCTTTCACGATTGCTTCCACGGCCCGGACGCGAGAGCCCCTTCGAGTCCCTGCCGGGTGATGGACTTCGATCAAGATACGGACGTAGACCTAGGTGATTACGCTGAATTTCAGGCGGCCTTCACCGGCCCGTAAGGGATACCTGGGCAATGGTGCAACTTCGGCGTTGTCAATGCCATGAGCACCGCTCCGGCGGCTTCACGCTGCTCGAACTGCTGGTCGCCGTGGCCATCATCGCTCTTCTGCTGTCGATTCTCCTGCCAACCCTGGGGCGGGCTCGCCAGCAGGCCCGCACGGCCGTCTGCGCTTCGAATGTCCGCCAACTGGCCATCGCAAACACGGCGTACTCGTCCGACGACAAGGGACACTACTGTCCGGCCGCCGTCCGGATACAAACCGAGAATCTGCACCGCTGGCACGGGACCCGCCGGACGGTTGCTGAACCGTTTGATCCCCAGCACGGCCCGTTAGTGCCCTACCTGGGAGTCGAGGAAGGGATTCGCGCCTGCCCGTCGTTCCGGGAGTTCGTGACGGAAGGTGAAGCCCCGTTTGAAAAAGGCGGCGGCGGCTACGGCTATAACCAGGCCTATGTCGGCCGCGTCCTCCGGAGGAAGAGCAACAATTCTTTCGAGTTGCTGACGGACGAGCAGGGCGTGATGAGTGAACGAGTCCGGCGGCCCGCGGAAACGCTAATGTTTGCCGACACAGCATTCGCGGCGGTCGCGCGGGGCGTAATCGAGTACAGCTTCGCCGAGCCGCGCTTTCACCCGCAATATGTCCATTTCCAGGCTCGGATGGACCCGTCCATACATTTTCGGCACAACGGGCAAGTCAACGTCGCCTGGTGTGACGGCCATGTGAACCGCCGGCTCAGGAGTTTCACCTGGAAGAGCATCTGTTACGATGGCGATCCCGCGCGCGAAAACCTGGGCTGGTTCGGTCAAAATGACGATAATAGTTACTTTGACCTGGAATAGCCGTCCGTCGAAAATTGTGGCCTCCAACTGTCCCTGCCGAAGCGGATTGATTTCCGCTCTCGCCGGACCTATCCTAAAGGCATCAGGGGCTGTGGCCGGGAAGTAATGGAGAGCCGATGCCGTCGATCAGTCCGGAATTGCTCGCCATACTCGTTTGTCCGGTCACGGAATGCCATGGTGCGCTGGAACAGCATGACGAGCGGCTGGTTTGTGTGCGGTGCGGCCGGCGTTACCGGATCGAAGAAGGCTGGCCGGTGCTGATACCCGAGGAAGCCGAGCCGCCGGAGGAGTCCTGAGCGACGCCTGCAATGAACAACCATAAGAATTTCGCCATCATCAGTGACATCCACGCGAACCTGGAGGCTCTCGAAGCGGTTCTCGCCGACCTCGCGGAGCGGGGGATCAGGGAGATCGTCTGTCTCGGCGACATCGTGGGCTACGGTGCCAACCCCAAGGAATGTCTCGATCTGGTCCGGGAGCGGTGCCGGGTCACTTTGATGGGCAACCACGACCACGCGCTGCTCTTCGAGCCGACCAACTTCAACTTGCCGGCCGAGCGGGCCTGTTACTGGACCCGCCAGCTCCTGGAGGACGAACCCGACCGCGCCCTGCGAAACGAACGCTGGCAGTTCCTCTGCGAACTGCCCATCCGCGTCAAGGAAAAAGACGTGCTCTTCTTCCACGCCTCCCCGCGGCGTCCCATGAACGAGTACATCTTCCCCGAGGACGTGTTTACCAACCCGGGCAAGGTCATGGCGAATTTCGAGCGGCTCGACGCGCGGATGTGCTTCGTCGGGCATACGCACCAGCCCGGCGTGTTCGTCGACGACCCCTATTTCGACCCGCCCAACGAATTGCCCGACGCACCGTACTACGAACTCGAGGAGGAGCGGGCGATCGTCAACGTGGGCAGTGTCGGACAACCCCGCGATCGCGACCCGCGGGCCAGCTACGTCGTCGTCCACCGCGCGTCAGAGGCCCTCCAAACCGGCACCGAAAGCCTGGTGGCAACGGCCCTGAGTTGCAGTGTCGAGCAGATCGAGTTCGTCCGCGTCGAATACGACGTCGAGCAAGCCGTCCAGAAGATTCTGGCTGAGCCGGCCCTGGACGACCTGCTCGGCACACGCCTGTACGAGGGCCGCTGAATCGGAAAGCTCGCCAGACCGGAAACACTCACACTCAGCACGGTTTTTTACCGCTCGGCATTGAAATCCTCGCCGGTTACTGCTTTCATCTAGTGTCCCCTGTGGACTTGTGGCACAGGCTTCCAGCCTGTGTTGCCGCCGGCAATCCTGTCCTGCGCGGAGCCGAAGGAATGCCGGTGCCGCACGGGGACCCATCAGTAGCGAGGCGAGTGGACCACGGATGGACTTCCGCAACTCCACGGATCTGGACAGCGAGCGGCTGCGGCGTATGTTCGAGCGGCACACGTCGCCGTACCGGCACGACCGCTTGCAGGTGCGGGTGCGCTGGAGCCGCGGGGCGGATTTCTCGGGCACGTGCTACTATTCCGAGCAGCGCATCTTCGTCAACCTGGGGCGGGACAACGCCTATCCTTACCTGCTCGGCACGCACATCGCCAAGTCGGAGTCGAACCGGACGCACTGGTGGCGGGAGACCTTCCGGGTAGTGATCCCCGACGCCTACCGGCTGGCGCTGTTCGTCTACCTGCACGAGTTCTATCACTACCTGGTCAAGATGGCCAAACGCAACCCGCGGCGAAAAGAGGCCATGTGCGACCGCTTCGCCACCCGGGTGCTGGTGGACGAGCATGGCTGCCGGGTGATCGATTCGCGCTGCCGACCGGTGGCGCGGCAGCGCTGGGACTTCCAGGACGTCCACGCCTTCGTCGCGGCGGCCCCCAAGATCGCGACGGCGATTGAGATGCCGGTCATCCCCAAGGACGCCACCTTATTTGACTTGCCGCCCTCCCCGCCGACGCGGGAGATTCCCGTCACGATTGTCGGGGCTCACACGGGACCGCGGCGGAAAGCGCGGGAACGCAGTCCAGACTCCGGGCGGGCCTCCTCCGGTGCAGGTTAGGACTCATTCTCTGGAGCGCACTTCGACCTCTTAGAAGTGTATTTCCCCCTCCCATAATTCGAACACACCCAAATACATTACGCCGTATTCGATGTTACTGCGTAGAATCACTGTGACCTGTTCCGGCACCTTGTCGGGGATAATATTAGTACAAGACGAGAAAAAGCCAGGGTAGCCAAACGGCCATGATTGGGAAACATGTCGCCGACAAAATTGCAATTGTATGTCGTCGTATTGGACCAGGATATCGAAAGCGAGGTTGACCGGTGGGGCGCTAACGCAGTCGCACTCTAACTCCAGCGCGTTCTTGCCGCAGTCGACATAGTTCATGATACCCCAAGCGCGCACTTTGAAGCATGATCGAACCGCGGTATTCACTTCAGGTGATCTGATCAGTTTGACATGGTCTGCGAGTGTTCCACCCAGTACTTCGACATCCGTCTCGAGCGGTAGAACGAATTGATGGAGTTGGATCGAGTCGGCTTCGTTACCGCACTCGCCCCTATAGACGATAATGGTAGCGTCGACCTTGAGTTTGTGCGGCCCCTCGCCTTGTAGCATGATGCTATTAATTCCTCCTACATGCCCGGATGTGGAAGCGGAGCACTCGATCGCTAATGTTTCATTCTCACGTCCATCAATACTAACTTCGTCTGAAACAGCACGAATCCAGAAACCGGCCTCCGGACCGCGCCAATCGATCTTATAAACGACGAGAAACTCAAGCCCCTGAATAACTTTTGACGATGGAGTCAGCCTGAGCCGCACGCTGTTCTCGAAAAAACGCTTCGAGCGCTTGGCGTCAAGCAGCCCCTGCCGATAAAGCTCCCCCAGGATTGTGCCGGTTAGGTGTGAGCCACCGAAGCGCGAGGTCGGACGGGCTTGCTCCGCCAAGCAGATATCAGCCAATCGTTGGGCATGATCGCCGGACACACGCCCCGCCGTGATGCGTCTGGACAACTCGGTGCCGGCTTTGGCTGCTAACTGTAGGTTCGTGCTCTGGTAATCCGACAGAACCCAACTGGTGGGCTTGGATGCATACCAATTGATACGCTTTTTAATATGGCTCCCTGCGAGTACCGGCAACGCTAGCAGTCTGTCGGACTTTTT
>JAGMDK010000252.1 GCA_023128695.1 Phycisphaerae bacterium | reverse complement strand
CGTCCCACCGGCAAGATGCCGGTGCCACACGAAAATGTAGCGGCCGGGCCCCGTACCGGCCGTGGAACGCCGCCAGGCGTTCCAACAACCGATGATCAACCGACGTCCCTCACCCGCGCCTACCTCACCGGCGCCACCGCCATCCCGATCCCATCGAACCGTCGACCGGTGGAAGAATGGCAGGACACAGCAACACGCGCCAATGACGAACAACCGGCGCGCGGGAAGAAGACAACACGAACACGCGGCGCCGCGCGGGCTGAAGCCCGCGGCTCTTCAGCAGGGGCTTCATCAAACGCTCCTAACTCCGAACTCGCTACTCGCTACTCTGAACTCGCTACTAACTCCTGGCTCGTCGTCCGCGGCGCCCGCCAGAACAACCTCAAGAACCTCACCGTCCCGATCCCGCTCGGCCGTTTCACCTGTGTCACCGGCGTTTCCGGCTCCGGCAAGAGCTCCCTGGTCAATGACATCCTCTGGCCCGCCCTGGCCCGCGATTTGCAACGCTCCACGCTCTCCGCCGGCGAACACGACACGATAGACGGCGTCGACCAGCTCGACAAAGTCATCAACGTCAACCAATCCCCCATCGGCAGCACACCCGCCAGCAACCCCGCCACCTACACCGGCGTATTCGACTGGATCCGCGAGCTGTTCACCCGTCTGCCCGACTCCAAGATGCGCGGCTACAACGGCAACCGCTTCAGCTTCAACCGTCCCGGCGGCCGCTGCGACGCCTGCCAGGGTTACGGCCGGAAATGCATCGAAATGCACTTCATGCCCGACGTCTGGGTCGAGTGCGAGACCTGCCGCGGCCGGCGCTACAATCCGGAAACGCTCGAAATCCGCTTCAAGAGTAAGAACATCGCCGACGTGCTCGAAATGTCGGTCGCCGAAGCGCTCAAACTCTTCGAGAACGTCCCCAAAGTACGGCGGATGCTCCAGACGCTCTCGGACGTCGGTCTGGACTACGTGCAACTCGGCCAGCCGGCCCCAACCCTCTCCGGCGGCGAGGCCCAACGCGTCAAGTTGGCGGCCGAACTCGGCAAACCCAACACGGGCCGCACGTTCTACATCCTCGACGAACCAACCACCGGCCTGCACTTCGACGACATCCGCAAGCTGTTGGCGGTCATTCACCGTCTGGCCGATTTGGGCAACACGGTCCTGGTGGTCGAGCACAATCTCGACGTGCTCAAGTGTGCCGACTGGATCATCGACCTCGGCCCCGAAGCCGGCGACGCCGGCGGATACCTGGTCGCCATGGGAACGCCGGAGAATATAGAATACAGAATACAGAATACAGAATACAGAGAGGAGAATATAGAATACAGAATACAGAATACAGGGGAGGTGGCGCGCGACCGGACGCATGGTGACGCGCGAGGGAAACCAGAAAGGTCGTGTAAAACCGCAAAACGCCAGGATCGAGCTGTATTCTCTATTCTGTATTCTGTATTCTCTTCTCATACCGCAGCCGCGCTGCGGCCGATCCTCGCCGCCGGCCCGTATGAGGAGCGGCAGCCTTATGATCCCGCCGCCCACGCCGCCCGTGAGATGGCGGCGGAGAAGGCCGGCTACGGCGACGTCGGCAAGGATACGCGCATGCCGTGGCAGGTGGACGGGCGGAAATGGCACCTGGAACAGCGCAGCAGCCGCAACGCGACGCCCACCCGCTGGGAAGCGGAAGCCTTGGATTATGTGTTGGAATTGGTGCATAAGGCCGGCCGCGGCGCTTTTGCCGAGACGAACTGGAACAACCGCGCCAGCGTTGAGGTGACCGCGCCTGGCGCGAAAACGTGGTTTATGCACGCCCTGACCGGCGGCGAGTGGCTGCTTGACCTCTATTTCCTGGTGCCGCCGAAGACCTTCAAATGGCTCGAGCTGGACGCCCAACTCGGCCTGAAAACGCTCGATGAAAGAGAAGACTTGCAAACCTACGGCGACTGGTCGCGCGTGGACGTCCGTCCCCGCAAGATCGGGAAGGAGGCCGTGATGGTCTGTGTACACGACAAGAAGGAGATCGATACGCCGGGCTTCCGCAAGTTCGTTAAGGCCGCCGTGAAAGCGTACCTGGCAGCGCTCTAAATCGTTATTCACGGGTTTGCAGCGCTCAATGGGAGGGCGAGCCTCCCGGCGTGTGTGCCACTGCTCTTGAGCAGTGTAGTCAAGTGTGCCACTGCTCTTGAGCAGTGCTTTCTCTGGCCGGCGGTCACTGGAGCACTGCTCAAGAGCAGTGGCACACGACATGGACATACGGCCTGCGAGGAGCAGGCCGCTACATGACTTTTTCGGCGGACTGTTATGCTTGATATCCTACCCAAACGTGCACTCTTTCAATTTGAGCTGCCGATCCACTACAACGCCAAGCCGCCGCGGGTTGATGGGCTGGTGAGCAAGTGGGCGGCCAAGTACATGGCCCCGCCGCTGGTCGAGCTGGAGGACGAGGAGCCCTTCGCCGACGTGTACTGGGCCTGGAACGAGGACGGCTTCCACGCCGCGTTCGACATCCCCAACCGCACCAGCCGCCCGCAGTGCGACCCGAAGCACTGGTGGAAGAAGAACGGCGTGCGGCTATGCCTCGACACGCGCGACGCGCGGGACATCAAACGTGCCACCCGCTTCTGCCACTTTTTCTACTTCCTGCCCCTCGGCGGCGGAACGAGCGGCAAGCTCCCGGTCGCCGGCACGCATCGCATGAGCCGCGCCAAGGAGCCGCCGCCGAAGGTGGATCTCTCGCTGATCAAGATCGGGTCGCATGTGGACCGGCACGGCTACAGTCTCGAAGTCGCCATCCCGGCGGCCTGCCTGCACGGCTGGGACCCGGCCGAGCATCCCCGCATCGGCGTGTTCTACAAAATCCGCGATACACAATTCGGCAGCCAGCACTTGAGTGTCAACGACGAACTGGGCTGGAACGTGGACCCCAGCACGTGGGCGACAGGAGTGCTGGTCAGGTGAGTGCAGAGTAGCGAGTAGCGAGTGGTGAGTGGTGAATTACTTGTCCAATGCGTTTATCCATCACAAGTCGGCTCATTAGGTGTGGACGAGTAGCTTCGAAACCAGCCAAGTGATGTTCGGCCACGTAAGCGCTGCTAATTCAATAAAGGGATTCTCGTCCGAGTCGTATACATACACGCTGACGCTGAAGACCAGCGTAACGAAGAAAAGGAAAGTCACAAAGACCGACAGCAGACCGATCACCCAGCCGCGACGGATCCTGAGGTAAATACTCATCGCGCAACACAAGGAAACAACCAGAAGCAGGATCGGCACTACTTCCAAGAGTAACGAAGTCCATCTTGCCACCGTCCATGGCAGTATCGGCCACAACACGGTGATGATATCTATGGAAATCATGAGCGCTGAGCATATTATCTCTAATACTACAAATCCAACCCAAGCCAGCACTACTACTCGCAGAATCTGACCTTGGCGCACACTGTATCTGGCAATGCTTTGCTGGAACACTTGAATCATTAACCAGATCACGATGCCGCCAACGAAGTATCCGATGAGTGGTAATACATAGGCGGATAGCTCGGAGATATTGATGCTCGCCAGGATACGCCAGCCTCGTTGGCTGGTATACCGTAGTTGGAAACACACTTCCCATACGTACTGGAGAAAAAGCACACAGGCTACGTGCAGCAACAGCACCAACGGCACCATCGCAAGCAGTGGTCTGACCTTCGGCTCGACCGCGAGACGAGTCGTCTTCCAGAGCCGCCAGGGGACCAGCGCGCGGCCGAGGGTGCTGAAGAAGGACCGTACCGGACGGTAACGCCATTGGTATTCAAAGAGGGGGCAGTGGAGGCGCTGCCGGGCCGCGGCGATGACTTCGGCCCACTCGAATTGCAGCCCGCATTCCGGGCAGCGCGGCTGCGGCAGCAGGCGCAGATCATAGCCGCAACGCGGACAGTGAACCTCCATGTCGAGGCTGTCCCAGTTTGGCACGCTTTCTTGTCGTGTACACTCGATCATCCATTGGAGTATACGGCATCGATGTCGGAGTTTCGCAGTCCCTTATCACGACTTGCGGCGATAGACGAACACGGGCTTGTCGGCCCAACTGATCGGACTCAGAGCGGCGTGCTCGGGCGGGTAGCGGACCGTGAGTTCGTAAAAGCGATGCCACCAGGCGTCGCGGTGGACGGTGTCGTCGTCCGCGGTGAAAACAAGCCAACCTGGCAGTCGCGTTTCGTCAAAGTCGGGAGGACACTCGGCCGGCAGCAGCAACACGCGCCGCCTAGTGAAATCGAGCGGCGGCACGGCGTAGGGGGCGGGTTCCTGAAGTAGACCGACAACGTCTTCTGGGCTCATATGTTCATGCAGATACGTGCCGGCCAGCGCGCGGGACTCCGTTTGGCCACGCGTGTCGACCACGAACGACCGGACGTAGCTCGACGTGGGTATGACGCCCAGGATGATAATGATCGCGATGATGCCGAGCAGCGGACGCGCGTGGGCCAGCGTGTGCAACAGCCACCCCGTTGAGACCGCGAGCAGGAGCACAGGCAGGATCAGGAAGCGGGCGAACTCCACCGGCTTTCCGGCTGCGAGCAGAACGCACATCAGCAGCATCGCGAGCCCCGTCACGGCGCCGAGCGCCATTTCACGACGATGACGGCGGAAGAGCAGCGCGAGGCCGATTACGCCACAGATGAGGACGCCGGGCCCGGTGCTTTCGAGCAGTAACTGCCCGACGCGGACGGCACCGGCCGGGACCTGACTCATTTGATCCTCGTACATCGCCGTTGAATTGCGCAAATTGCTGGCGCGTGCATCGGCGTTAATCAACACATAGGGATTAGTTACGGCGTATACACCGAGAGCAATACCGGCGGCGGCGAGCAGGTCAAGCAGTGTTCGGCGACGAGCGGCGCGGGGACGCGTCAATAATAGAACCGGCCACATCAAAGCGGCGAGACAGCCGGTCAATACCAGCCCGAACGCGCAGCCGACCTGCCAGCCCATTCGCAAGGCGGCCCGGCGACGTCCGTGGGCGTGGTAATCGAGCCCGCTGAGCACCGCCCACAATATCATGCACGCCGACGGGAGGTGCGGCTTGGCTTCCAGCACGCCGGTGATGAACACGGGCGAGAAGGCCACGCACAACAGCGCGATCCACGCTGTGCGGCGACCGCCGGCACGCCGCGCGAGCTTACCGACGGCGATGAGCGTAAAGGCTCCGAACACGAGCGATACGAACCGCGCGGCGATGAAAAAACGGGCGAAGGCCTCGGGATGTTCCAGGTAGAAACCCACGTCGCCGGTCAGTTGCACAAGCCCCAGCACCGCGCCCACGCCGAGCGTGGCACCGATCAGGTAGATATAAGCGCCGCCGTATTGGTAGAGCTTGGGATCGAAGTCGCGTTGGCGGGGGTTCATCTGCTGGAGGGCGCGGAAGATGATCATTTCGTCGGGCTGGCGGGAGTAGAGTCGATAACGCCGAAGGATTTCCGCGCGGGCTTTGTCATCCGCGGTAAGGTCTATGACGCGCTCGTGCTCGGTGAGCGGGTTGAGGTCGGTATCGGCGCCGGCGTCGCGGCCGCGCAGTCTTTCCAGATCGGATTCGACGTTGTAGCGATCGGCGCTCCAGGGCGGGTCGCCGCCGAAGAGCAGGTTGTCGTGCTCGGAGCCAGGCAATCCCCACCACAACAACGGTGTCATCAGCAGGGCCCATAGGATGACGGCGCGTGTTGTTCCGGAAGGTCGACGTCGGCGTCGCCGAAGCGGAGAACGTGTTGCCGGGGCCGTGGCATTCACGAGAGTATGATGTCCAAGACGCCCAGGATTCCCAGGAGCAGACCAACGATGCCGTTGACGGTGAAGAACGCGAGGTTGACGCGACTGAGGTCGCGCGGGCTGACTAGGGCGTTCTCGACGACGAGCAGGATGCCGACGCAGCCCACGCCGATGTAGTACAGTGTGCCGAGCTGGGCGGTCAGGCCGACGCCGACCAGCGCCCCAACGGTGACGACGTGAAAGGCCCGGGCCAGCCACAGGGCGGCGGGCACACCCATGCGGGCCGGAATGCTGTGCAGCCCGTGCGCGCGGTCGAAGTCGGTATCCTGGCAGGCATAGATCAGATCAAAGCCGGCAATCCAGAACGTGACCGCGACCAACAGCAGCCACGCCGGCGCGGCGAGCGTGGCGGGATTGATCGCGATCCAAGCGGCCACGGGGGCGCAGGCGATGCCGACACCAAGAACCAAGTGCGACCAGCGCGTGAAACGCTTGGTGTACGAGTAGAAGCACAGCCAGGCGAGCACCGGCAGGCAAAGCCGCAACGGCCACGGATTGTGTTGCAACCAATAGAATCCGCCGCAACCCAGGATGAAAAGCGCGCCGGCGACGCAGAAGAAGGTCCACGCCGCGGTGGTGCTGATCGTCCCGCGCGGCAGGGCCCGGCCCGCGGTACGCGGGTTATCGGCGTCAATTCGAGCGTCAACGATGCGATTGAAGGTCATCGCGGCGCTGCGGGCGGCCACCATGCAAAGCAAGATCAGACCCACTTGCGGCCAAGTCGGCAACTCGGGGCGAGCGGCCAGGAATGCCGCCAGCAGAGCGAAAGGCAGCGCGAAGACGGAGTGGCTGAACTTGACCATCTCACCCCACGTACGCGCGGTTGCAACTAAAGCAATGTCAGAAAAAGTCCGTCGCCTTGGGAGGGCGAGCCTCCCGGCGAGCCGCGGCTCGGCAGGAGCCTCGCCCTCCCGACGGGCGCCAGATGTTTTCTGAAACGGCCCTGGCGTGGGCATGACTCACTCCGGCCGCGGCTCGGTTTCGGCCGGCGGCTCCGGCGACCAGCGCGTGTCCAGTCGGTGCGCGAGCCCGATGAGGTCCAACACGCGGCCGACCACGAAGTCGATCAGATCGTCGATCGTCCGGGGCCGCATATAGAAGCCGGGGCAGGCCGGGCAGACGATGCCGCCGGCCTGGCTGATCCGGAGCATGTTCGCGATTTCAATCTGGCTCAGCGGCATCTCCCGCGGGACCACAACGAGTCGGCGTGTTTCCTTGAGCGTCACCAACGCGGCCCGCGTAATGAGATTGTCGGCGCCGCCGGCGGCGACCGCGGCCAAGGTGTTGCTGCTGCACGGACATATAACCATGCCGTCGGTCAGAAACGAACCGCTGGCGATCCGAGCCCCGAGCTCGCGGTGCGGGTAAAGCGTGGCATTCGGAGCGGCCTGTCCGACGAGGGCCGCGGGCGTCGGATCTTGAATGCCAAGCTCTTCCGCCAGCAGACGAGCACCATGCGGAGAAATAACCAGATGCAGATGCGCGTCGGCCCGCAGGATATTCCGCGCCAGGAGCCGGGCATAGGCGGCCCCGCTGGCACCGGTAATGGCCAGTACGATCTGCTTCACGGTGACACCGTCGGGTTGGTAGTAGCCTGGGGATCGAAAAGCCCGAGGCGCTGGGCGGCGAGCTTACCCCAGCAGGTCTGACCGAAGCGCGCCACGAGCGCGCGAAGGCGCTCGATGCCGGCGGCACGGCTAGCCTCATTGCCGCTGCCCAAAGTCTGCACTTCGAGGTCGGCGAGCTGGAACAGGGCTTCGGGGAAGGCGTCGTCGTCAGGGAAGCGTGCCACGCAGGCTCGCAGCATCCGGGCCCGCTCTTCACGGTCCACGTGCGCCGCGGCCCAGCGGACCACCAGGTTGGGATACAACAGAGTGTCGCGATAGTCGTGCGTGAGCTGGCGCAGTTGATCGCGGTACCCATGACGGTGCGAGTCAAGTGAGGCCAGGGCCTGCAACGGCGCGACGCCCTGTGTGGGGTCACGGGGGTCGGGGAGATTGGCGAGAATGAGCTCGCGTAGACGCCGACTTTCAAAAAGATACGGCTCCGGCTTGAAGTCGAGCGTGCTTTCCGGGGGTGTGGTGCTCAACAACGGCCGAGCCGCGGACGGAGTTTCCGCCACGGCGGCGCGGTCCGCC
>JAGMDK010000251.1 GCA_023128695.1 Phycisphaerae bacterium | reverse complement strand
GGCGGGCTCTTATTCATCGAGGCGTCGACCGCCTCTGCTTATCAATCGCCGCCGACCTGTGCCGACGCACTGTTGGAAGCCGCCTCGGCCGTGGGCGGCGGCAACCTGTCGAGCGGGCTGACGACGACGGTGACCAGCGCAAACCTCTCCAGGGGCATCCACCAAAGTGTCGATCTATACCAGTACGGCATGTTGTGGCTAATATTGGCGATGTTTGTGGGACGCACGTTGCCGATTGTGATTCTGGCGCGTTGCGCGGATGTCGGCTTCGCTGACGATCCGGCGCGCCTGCCGCCGCTGGTGTAGCGTCCGGCCGACATCGCCGAAAACACGGGCCGCGTGAAGTGCGGGTGGTGCGCTCACTGCCACGGGACGATTATCCGCGGGCCCTGATCCGCGCGGACGTGCTGGCAGGCAACTACTCCAGCGGGATGATCGAGGCACCCCTGGCCGGGACTCCGGCGGTGAACGTGGGAATGCGCCAAGCCGGCCGTCAGCCTGGCGGGCCGGCGGTGATCCAAACCACCGAATCCGAGCACGCCATCAGTGCCGCGCTGCGCCAAGCACTCCGCAAACGTCCCCGCCCCGGCGGTCGCAGCATCTACGGCGAGGGTCGCGCCGGCGAGCACATCGCCAACATCCTCGCGACGATACCGCTTACCGAAGAGCTCGTTCGGAAAGTAATTGGTCGTCCCTGAAAAAGTCCCACTTGCGCAGCGGGCGAGTCAGCGAGCCGTGACGCCGTTCGCAGCCCGTCGTAGGGGTTGTTCTCCATCAGCCGCACGAGCGAGTACTCGGGGTTGAGAATCTGATTGAAGTGTGCCTGGAACAATTCGAACGCGGTGGCGTCTTGGGTTTTGGGCTTCATTAATCCGTCCGGAATTGCAAGGTTTGGGATGATCGTCCGTACTAACCTTGCAATTTTTTACAAGCCCAAACCGCCGTTCAACCTAATCAGCAAAGAACATACGGAAATCCGCAGGAACGACTAAATCAACGTTTCGAGCACGCACGGTTGTAGGGAGACGACGGGCATGAGTGGATGGAGCCAACCCCCCTGGCCGCGAGACCAGATTCTGCTGTTCACACAGACGCTGGGAGACCGCATTCCGCCGGACCATTCGGTGCGGCTGTTGTGGGAGATTCTCGACGAACTGGATTGGTCGGCCTGGGAGCAGCACTACGTCTTGGCCGTCGGGCAGCCGCCGATTCATCCCAAAGTGATGGCCGGAGCGTTTCGGTGACGAATTTGCCGCCCGAGTTGCGTGATTTAACGCAACGCCAGGAGCGTCTGCGGAAAGCTTTGCAAGCGGCTCAGAAGGCGAACGCCAAAGGCCAGCAGAAGAAGGGGAGTTCGAAGAAGCGTTCGGCCAAGGTTCCGGTGGCCGACCCGGACGCGGCCATCATGCCGAACAAGGAAGGCGGCTACGCGCCGAACTACAATCCGGTGGCGGCGGCGGACGGGGAGTGCGGGTTCATCGTTGACGCGGACGTGCTCGCCGAGATGAATGAAGCTGAATCGGATTGGGCTCGGCTGCCGCGGCGGTCCCAGAGCGGCAAGCTGGACCGCTCGGCGAGCGCACTTGGCGGAGACGCCCAATGCGGTGCTCAAGCAGATTCTGGGACTTCGTCAGTTTTTATTGCGGGGCTTGGATAAGGTTAAGACGGAATGGCTATGGGCCTGCACGGCCTTCAACCAGGCGAACAGAGGCTGCCTACCACCGCTCCGCGGCGGCGACTAAACCGACAGGCCCTTTAGCGGTGGGGAACGCGAATATGACGGCCAATTCGTCTCCCACCAGTGGTCCAGGACATACCCTACTCGTTACACATCTTGCTTACTCTTCGTGCTCTTCGTGCCCTTCGTGGTTGGAAATTGAACCACGAAGGGCCTGGCGC
>JAGMDK010000250.1 GCA_023128695.1 Phycisphaerae bacterium | reverse complement strand
ATATGCTCCACAACTGGAAATCTATGGCAAAAGCCGTTCCAATTAAATCGACAGGCCCTAAGGCGATGGGCCACCCAAGCAACGATGATCTACCCAACGAGACGTAACAGAGCTAGCACCGCGGCTCTTCGGAGTGCTCGCGTCTCTCCGCGCGGATTATCTGATTAGCCCGCGGCGTTTGCAAGCCGGTAGAGCTACGATACACTCCAATGGGCGATGAGAGTTTGGAAAACGGTCGGAGATCAGCACCATGAAAGTCGTCATCCTCTGCGGCGGTCTGGGGACGCGGCTCCGGGAGGAAACCGAGTTCCGGCCGAAGCCGCTCGCGGAAATCGGCGGGCGGCCGATCCTTTGGCACATCATGAAGCTCTACGCCCACTATCACCACCACGACTTCGTGCTCTGCCTCGGCTACCGCGGCCACATGATCAAAGAATACTTCCTCAACTACGAGGCGATGAACAACGACTTCACCATCTGCCTCGGCGATAAGCAGAAAACCACCTATCACGGCAAAAACGACGAGCGGGACTTCTCCGTCACCCTGGCCGACACCGGGCCGGAAACCATGACCGGCGGCCGCATCAGACGAATCCAACGCTACATCGACGACGATACCTTCATGGTGACTTACGGCGACGGCGTGGCCGACCTCGATCTCGCCAAACTCGCCGAGTTCCACCGCGGCCACGGAAAGATCGCCACCCTGACGACCACCCGCCCCCGCTCCGGCTTCGGCGTCCTGGACCTGGACCACGGCGGCCGGGTCCGCCGCTTTCAAGAGAAACCCATCCTCGACAATTGGGTCAACGTCGGCTTCCTCGTCTTTAACCGCCGCATTTTCGACTACCTTGACGGCGACGCCTGCGTGCTGGAGCGCGAGCCGCTCCAGCGGCTGGCCAAAGAGCAACAGTTGATGGCCTATCGCCACGAGGGTTTCTTCTTCTGCATGGACACCTACCGCGAGTATCAGGCGCTCAACAAGATGTGGGATTCCGGCCGGGCCCCCTGGAAAGTCTGGGCATGAACGCGTTACTCCAGGACATATTCCGCGACCGCGCCGTCTTCCTCACCGGCCAGACCGGCTTCAAAGGCTCGTGGCTGACGATCTGGCTGCACCGGCTCGGGGCGCGCGTCACGGGCTATGCGTTAGCGCCGCCCACTGAGCCGAGTAACTTCGAGCTTTCCGGCGTGCGCGACCTGCTGAACGCGCAGCACCAGGCGGATATCCGCGACGGGGCGCGTCTGCAAAAGGCGTTGTCCGACGCCGATCCGGACGTCGTGTTCCATCTCGCGGCACAGTCCCTGGTGCGCGAGAGCTACGCCCGGCCGCGAGAGACCTTCGAGGTCAACGCCATCGGTATCGCGAGCGTGTTGGACGCCGTTCGAGCCCGCGGCAAACCCTGTGTGGTCCTGATCGTCACCAGCGACAAGTGCTACGAGACCCGCGCGCAGGCGGCGGGCTATCGCGAAACCGACCCCCTGGGCGGTCACGATCCCTACAGTGCCAGCAAAGGCGCCGCGGAGCTTGTCACCGCCGCCTACCGCCGCTCCTTCTTCCCCCCCGACCGGCTCGCCGAGCATGGCGTCAAGCTGGCCTCCGCCCGAGCCGGGAACGTCATCGGCGGCGGCGACTGGGCCGGGGATCGGATCATCACCGACATCGTCCGCTCTCTGGCGGCGGGAAAGCCGATCCCGATTCGCAACCCCCGTGCCGTCCGCCCCTGGCAGCACGTCACCGAACCGCTCCACGGGTACCTCACCTTAGCCGCCCGGATGCTCACTTCCGACGACCCGACCTGGTGCGACGCCTGGAACTTCGGCCCGCTCCCCGGCGACGACGTCCCCGTTGCACAACTGGTTGACCGCTTCATCGCGGCCTGGGGCCAGGGGCTATGGGAAGATGCCGACGACTCGAACCCCCCGCCCGAAGCCGGCGTCCTGCGCCTGTCGATCGACAAGGCGGTCGAGAAGCTCGGCTGGCGGCCGCGCTGGGGCCTGGCCGAGGCCGTCCGCCGAACCGCCCAGTGGTACCGTCGGTATTACCAGGGTCACGAAAAGAACATGCGCCCGGCTTGCCTGGACGACATCACCGCCTACGGAGCGGCGAAACCAATGGATAACAATCCGGATAGCGCGGCATGAACATCGCGGTGACACAGCGCGACCGCTGCCGCATCTGCGGCTCCTCAGCAGTGCGGCGATTCCTCGATTTCCCCGACTACCCGTTTTCGGACAACCTCCTGGAGAGCCCGCGGAGCGAACGTGAGTGTCTCGCCCGTTACCAGGCCTTCTGGTGCCCGGACTGCCGGACCGCCCAGAACCTGACGGACTTCGACTGGTCCACGTACTACGCCACTTACAATTACACCGTGTCCGCCTCGGAGTTCGCCCGCAACTTCATGGAGCGCCTGGCCGAGAACACCTTGCGGCAGTACGACTTGCCGCCGGGCTCCGCGGTGGTCGAGGTCGGCTCCAGCGACGGCTATCAGTTGGCCTGCTTCAAGGAGCGCGGCATGAACGTCTTCGGCTATGAGCCCGGCCGCGGACTCGCCGCCGCCGCCGAGCAGCGCGGGGTGCCGACCACGACCGCGCTCTTCACGCGGCAGACGCTGGCTGAGATCCCCGCTGATCTGCGGCCGGTGCAGGTCTTCCTCTCGCTCTACACCTGCGACCATATGCCGGACCCGCTGGCAAGCCTGGAGGCCATGCGGAGCGCGCTCGACCCGCAGCGCGGCCTGGTGATTATCGAGGTGCACGATCTGGAGCAGATTATCGCGCGGCGGGAGGCCTGTCTCTTCTGTCATGAGCACACGGTCTATCTGTCGCGGTCCAGCCTGGCCCGGCTGATGGAACGAGCCGGCTTGAAGCTGGTCAGCGTCGCTCTGGTTCCGGAAGCCGAACGCCGCGGCAATTCCCTGCTGGCCGTCGGCGTCCACCGTCACAGCCCGCTCGAACCCCGGCTCCCGCCCCCGACCGAGCAATTGCGCGCGTTGGACGATTGGAATACATACCGGGATTTCGCGGCCGCGGTCGAGACGGCTCATGCGAATCTGGCCGCGTACGTCCGGTCGCGACTGTCGTCGGGAGCGCGCCTGGCAGGTTACGGGGCCTCTGGCCGGGCAATTTCGACCCTCGCGCTGGCCGGCCTGACCGACGCCGAGATCGCCTATGTCTGCGACGCCAACCCGAGCTTGCACGGCCTGTACCTGCCCAAATCCCACGTCCCGATCCGCCCGCCGCGGGCACTGCTGGACGAACCGGTTGACGAGGTAATCGTATTTGCCTACGGATACATGCGAGAAATCAGGGCTGAGTTGGAGCCTTTTATCGAGCGCGGCGGCCGGCTGACGTCGTTGCTGGAACTGCTGAGAGGGTAAGCATTCAGCGGTCAGCAATCAGCGATCAGCCAAAAACGAGCGCCGGCGACCGAATGTCACAAATAACGTGTTATTGAGAACAGCGCGGGAACATGGCCAAGACTAGTGCTCTGCCACAGTTGATTTGATGGGCTGCGTATCGATCGGAATGTGTGCCATTGCTCTTGAGCAGTGCTTAGCTTCACCGAGTACACCGAGATCGTTAAGAAACACTGCTCAAGAGCAGTGGCACACCAACCCATCAATTGAGTTGTGGCAGAGCACTAGGCACCTGCTCGCCTTACATCGCGAGTGGCTGATCGCTGAAAGCTGACCGCTGAAAGCTGAGAGCTGAAAGCTGAGAGCTTGTTGCAAACGGGTGAACTGTTACCTGAGAGGTAGGTGTGAAAACTCGTGAAATACCCTCCGCCGGCCCCTGGATCACCGCGAAGGAAGTGCGGTATGTTCAGGACGCCGTCGCGCATGGCTGGTACCAGAACTGGTCCGGGTACCTCGACCGCTTTGAGGCGGCCTTCGCCAAGTGGATCGGCGTGCGCTTCGCCTTATCCACGTCGAGCTGCACCGGGGCCTTGCACATCGCCGCCCGTGCTCTCGACCTGAAACCCGGCGACGAGGTGATCGCCCCGGAAGCCACTTGGATCGCGACCGTGACCAGCTTCTGCCACCTCGGCGCCCGGCCCGTGTTCGTCGACGTCGATCCTGAGACGTGGTGCCTTGACCCGCGGGCGTTCGAACGGGCGATCACCCCGCGGACCAAGGCGGTGATTCCCGTGGACCTGTACGGCACCCCGTCCGACAAGGACGCCATCCTCAGGATCGCGGCCGAGCACGGCCTCGCGGTGATCGAGGACGCCGCCCCCGGCATCGGCTCCAGGTACCACGGCCGACTGTGCGGATCGTTCGGCCTGGCCGGCGTGTTCAGCTTCCAGGGCGCCAAGCCGCTGGCCACCGGCGAAGGCGGCATGTTGGTCACCAACGACGAGAACTTCTACGACCGCTGCTATTACTACTGGGATCACTGCCGCGATAAGAGCGAGGTGCTTTACAACACCGACCTCGGCTTCAAGTACAAAATGTCGAACGTGCAGGCCGCGCTCGGGCTCGCCCAACTCGAACGGGTGGACGAGATCATCGCCAAGCGGCGGCAAATCTTCTTCTGGTATCGCGAGCGGCTGGGGGGCATCCCCGGGCTGCGGATGAACGTCGAGCCGGAGGGCTGTTTCTGCAACTACTACGTCCCGACGATCATCCTGGAGGGTTCATTCCCGCTCGCCGCGCGGACACTCGGGCAACGCCTAGACGCGGCGGGCATCCGCAACCGGCCCTTCTTTCGGCCGCTCAGCAAGTTGCCGATGTTTGCGCCGGTCACGACCCCGGTCGCCGACCGCCTGGCCGAAACCGGCCTCAACCTGCCGTGCGCTACACTGCTGACCGAGGACGACGTTGACTACGTCAGCCGCTTTGTCCGCCGGGAACTGACAGGCCAAAGCTAGTGCTCAGTCAGTTGTCAATTGAGGGGTGGGTGGCCCACCGCCGTGTGCCACTGCTCTTGAGCAGTGCCTAAGCGACCGCCGGTCAGAGAAGACACTGCTCAAGAGCAGTGGCACACACGCCGGTCAGAGAAGACACTGCTCAAGAGCAGTGGCACACCCGACCGGTCAGAGAAGACACTGCTCAAGAGCAGTGGCACACACGCCGGTCAGAGAAGACACTGCTCAAGAGCAGTGGCACACACGCCGCAGCCTCGACGCCGACTGAGCCTCGTGGGCGGACATTGCCGCGTGGGCACCTCTCCGCAATAATCACCTCCGTCACGTTCTGAATCCGATTCGGTTACCGAGCGCCGCCGTGGGAGAGTGCCATGAGTGTGGTGGTGATTTCGTTCGCGGTCTATACGCTGGCGATTGTCGTCCTGGGGCTGTATTCGGCCCGCTTTGCCCGGCGGAGCAACGAGGACTTCTTCCTCGCGGGCCGTTCGCTCGGGCCGTGGGTCGGGGCGCTGTCCGCCTCGGCCTCGAGCGAGTCCGGCTGGGTCACGCTGGGCTTGGTCGGCATCGCCTTCGCCCACGGAGTCGAAGCCTACTGGGTCATCCCGGGCTGTCTGCTCGGTTATCTGTTCAACTGGTTTGTGCTGGCCGGGCGCCTGAACCGGCGGGCCAAGGCCCTGAACGCCCTGACGCTGCCGGATTTCTTTGCCTTTAGCTTCCGCGAGCGCGTGCCCGTTCTGCGCGTGCTCTCGGTGATCGTCATCGTCGTCGCCATGCTGGCCTACGTGTCGGCGCAAATGGCGGCCGCGGGCAAATCGTTCAGCGTCCTGCTCGAAGCCGACCAGGAAACCGCCGTCGAAGCCCGCGCTGACGCTACGGCTGATCCGAGCAACACCACGGCCGTAAACACGCCCGCCACTACTCCCGCGACCCAGCCCGAGATCAATAATGATAAGGGGGTCACACGCGAATACACGCTCGGCGTGCTGATCGGGGCGGTGATTGTGTTGCTCTACACGGTCTCCGGCGGCTTCCGCGCCGTCTGCTGGACCGATTTCCTACAAGCCCTGCTCATGGTCGGGTCACTGGTCATCTTCCCACTTTATCTGCTCGCGAGCAGCACCGGCTACGCGTTCATCAGCGAGCAGCTCGCGGGGCTGGTAACAACGCACGGCGGCGGGCCGGGCGGCTACCTGCGCTTCTTACGCGACGTTTCCACGCCGGCGCTGATCGGCTTCTTGCTCGGCAGCCACGCGCTGGGCATCAACTTCGGCTATCCCGGCATGCCGCATGTACTGGTGCGTTTCATGGCGTTGAAAGAGCCGCGCCACGCGCGCCTGGCGGGCGTCATCGCCTTCGTCTGGGGGCTCTGCGTGTATTGGGGCGCGGTCACGATTGGCCTCTTCGCCCGCGCCACCGCCGCCCAACACGCCGCGCAGGCCGCGGGCACCGCGCACTGGACCGACGCGATCGTCGCGGACAGCGAAGTGGGCCTGGTCGTTTCCGCGATGCACTTGCTGCCGGATGTTGTCTCCGGGCTTGTGCTGGCGGCCGTGCTCGCCGCGATCTGCTCGACCGCGGACAGCCAGCTTGTCGTGGCGGCCAGTTCTGTGGCCAACGATCTCTACGCGCGCATCGTGCGCAAAGGTGAGCCGGGTTCACACCCTTGGATCAACCGCGCGGTGGTCGCCGTGTTGGGCGTCATCGCCGTATCGCTGGTCTTCGAGAACCGCGTCAACGTCTACGAGACGGTGCTGGACTACGGCTGGGCCATGCTGGGGGCGGCGTTCGGCCCGCAAGTGATCTTGACATTACTCTGGAAGCGCTCGTCGTACGTCGGCTGCGTGGCCGGCATGTTGGTCGGCTTCCTGACGGTGATCGTCTGGCCGAACCTCTACAGCGCCGCAGCCCTGGGGCAGGTATTCCCGACCTGGTTCATCGCCGATCAGCCGCGGATCGAGATCTATAGCCTCCCGCTGGCGTTCGTGCTCGCTCTGATCGTCAACGTGGTCTTTAGTCTGCTGATCCCGACTAAACCCCGCGCTCTCACATCCGATCCGGCTATCAGTCCGCCGTAAAAAGACCTGTAGCGGCCGAAGCCAACTAGAGCCGTTTCAGAAAACATCTGGCGATAGTCGGGAGGGCGAGGCTCCTGCCGAGCCGCGGCTCGCCGGGAGGCTCGCCCTCCCCCAGCGACGGACTTTTTCTGAAATTGCTCTATTGCGGCGGACTGCTATGCCGCCTGACGCTTCTTGTCGATCGCGTTCGTGATGAACTTGAAGATAAGCAGCGCGATGAAGGCCGCGAAGCCGACGCCGGTGAAGGCGTACCAGACGTAGTGTGCCTTCTCATACTGTTTCGGGAGGGGTGGAGTTTCCTCAAGCGACCGGGCCGTGTTCGCGTATACCAGCACGTCTCTGAGAGCCTTGTCCCGGTCCGCCGACCGCGCGTCCGCATCCGTCTCGAGCTTCTCCTCGTCGATTGAGTAGTACCTGACGACGATCTTCCAGGCTTTCTGCTCTTGGTCGCCATCCCCGGGCTTCTCCGGGCGCACCGAGGCGTCTTCGGGCAGCTCCAGACCGCGTAGGGCCAGGGCCGCTCGCAGCTCATCAGTGATGGGCTTGTCCCGCCCAAGATGGCTGACCAGACCACCGGTCAACGTGAAGTCGCTCAGGGCTTCTCCAGTGGCGCGCGACCGGGCAGGGCCGTCGGGAATAACCCGCAGCTCGTCCGGAGAGCGCCAAAAAGCCCACCAGGGCTTGCTTTTGGTCCACATGGTGACCAGTTGCTCTTCGATTCTCCAAATGCGCTCGGGATCATCCTTCCACGAGTTTTTGGCTTCCAGCTCCGCGAGCGTGACGTTCTGCGGCAGCTCGAGCTCATATTCTCCGAGGGCCGCTTGTATCGAGGCGGGCACTGGAATCTGATCTCCCAACTCAGCCCGCAACGACTCGTCCAGCGTGAACTGGTACTTCGGGTCGGTCGCCATGCGCCACTCGTGCCGCGTCGGGGCGTCGAACTTGCGGGGGTCCGGGCAGAACGCATCCAGCAGCAAACCGGCGGCGATGAAGCCCAACAGCCAGGCCACGAAGGTGGTCAAATGCTGATACCCCAGGTACAAACCAACTTCGCCTTTCGGAGCCTGTTTGGAGGCATATTCCAGAAACTTGGGCGAAAGGAAACACTCGGCCAACCCCTGTAGCGCGATCCCGATGATTACCATCAGAATCAGGGGATGGAGCTTGAACAGCCCGAAGTTGAGCACCCCGCCCGTGGCGGCTGCGAGCACCGGCCCCAGGGCGATCACCAGCGCCGTGAACGGGATGATGAACAAGCCGATCCCGATTGCGTTCTCTGCTTTGAATTTGCGCACCAGGTGCGTGATCGGCACGACAAAGATGACGACCGTGAGCGGGTTGATGTTGGCGAGCCATTCGGGTTTGTAACCCTTGCCCAGCACGCGCTCGATGAACGTGGGCATCGCACCGTAAAGCTGGCCCTGAATGAGCCAGAAGCCGGCGATGATCAGGATCAGGCTCAGGAAGCGGAAATGCTGCATGACCTTCCAAAGCCCAAGCAAGGCCTCCTTGACGGTCTTGCCCGTGCCAGTCGTATCGACGTTCTTGTAAAAGATACTGATGAGGAGCAGGGCCGCGAACGACATGCCGGCGGCGTAGAAATTGATGTATTGAAAGCCCAGGGCCTCGTTCAGATAGCCGGCCAGGCCTTTGCCGGAAAACGAGCCGATATTGACCACCATGTAGAAGATCGACATGGCCCGGGCACGGTGCAAGTCGTCGCTGCATTTGGCCACGGTGCCGGAAATCACCGGCTTGATGATGGCCCCGCCGAACATGATCAAGGCGAGTGCGAGCACCGCGGTGACTTTGTACTGATAGGCACCTAACAAGGCATAGCCGCAGGTCAACAGGGTGAAGGCCAGAATCAGGGCCTTTTTGAACCCGATCTTATCGGCCATGATCCCCATGAAGGTGGGGAAGAAATAGATGCCGCCGGCGAAAAGGGCGGTGACCAATCCGGTTTGCGGATCTGTGAAGCCGATGTCGGTGTTGAGGTAGCGGAAGAGGGTGATGAACATGCCGTAGTAGGCCGCCCGCTCACACAATTCCGCCCCATTGGCGTACCACAACGTGGCCGGAAAGCGCCAGCCCAGCTTCTGGGATTGTTTCAACGGTTCGTCGGCCATGCGTGTCGGACTCCTCTCCGCCCAGGTGTCGCTCTCGATCGTTTGGGGGATGGTAGCGGTTTCCGCCAGCCCCTTCCAGTCACGATAAGTGCTCTTCGGCAGTCTGATTGATGGTTTCGAGCAACTCCGCCAACGCGAACACCTTGTCGCCAACTTTATCGGTCCCTTCATGTTTACTTTTGCGCTAACTTCTATTATGCTACCGATGTGTATTTCGCATATCCATGGGAGTTTGCGATGCAAGTCAAGCTAGTTAAAAGACTTAAAGAAGAGATGGAGAAGACGCCGCCGGACCCCGTGTTCATTGCGGCCGCTCCATCGATCTGGGAGGTGCTGGAACTCTATCGGCGTGGCCTGCGGCGCCCACCGGCTTTCGGGGCTGCCGGCTGGAGTCACCGCAGGACTCTCCCGGATGGTACCGTGATTAGGATTCTAATGTGGTTTGAGCCCCCGGATGTGATCTATGCTTTCGATTGCATTATCAAATAATAGCTACCGCGTTTACGAGTAGACAATCAGCTAATCCGGGCAACTATCCCGCGGTTCGGCAACCCGCGATCTCTGCCCAGCTTGTGATGGTCGCGGTCGATTATTGGGGCGAGTTTAGCTCCTGGTTGAATTTGAGCCAATAAACCTAATATGCGACTTGACTTATGCGCTAATTCTTATTAAAGTATGGATAGGAGAATAGCGGTTAGGACAATAGGGATTGATCCGTTGCGAGCCTGCCGTGGTTCTCTGGCCCACCCGCGAAACGGTCGCGGGCAAAGAGATGGATTCAGATGAGCAACGATCTTAAGGACTTGAAGGCAATGATGCTGATGCTCGGCGAACCCTTCGCCTTGGCGTTCGCCGTGTTCATCCGTGAATTGGCACACGCGGGATTTGGAGACTTGGCCGCGGCGCTGCCGGCGCACGAGATGTCAGAAGGGACGGACGAGCGTTTCGAGGAGCTTGCTCCCGCCGATCGTCAGCGGGCCGAAGCGGGGCTGGCTGCCGCACAGGCCCTGAAACAAACCGGTCAGTTGGAAGAACTCGAATTGCCCGCCTACACCCCCGAGACGGTCGCCGGCAATCGGTTACGCCGCGTGCTCGCCAAGAAGAAAATGAAGCAGGTGGACCTCGCCAAGAAAATGGGAATATCCCCGGCGGTCGTTAATCGAGTCCTGAAAAACCCTGACCGATCGATGGTCGCAACCCTACGTAAGATCGCCGCCGCTCTGGACGTGGAACTGTACGAAATTATCGACTGAGGGGGGGATGGTCAGTCCTTTTCGCTGCGCGCTTCATAGCGCTTTAGTGCCTCTTGGATCGGTTCCGCGACGTACGGCGGAAGACCCGCGAGGTGCTCGACGGCCTGACGGGCCCACTTCAGCGCGGCTGGTAAATCATCCCTCTCGTAGTGCAGCCGAGCGAGTGTGTTGAGGCACTCGGCGTCCCGGGATTCGGTCAGCTCGTTAGCGCGCCCGGCAGCCTTCTCGACGAAACGCAGAGCGCGCTTCTCGAGACCCTCTTCGGTCAACGCTGCCCAGGCCAGACGGTTGAGGGCCGGACCGTCGTCCCAAATTTCCTTCATGAACGCGCGGCCGAACTTGTAGGCCTGGTCCGGGTCGTTGAAATCGCGCAGCAGCGTCAGGAACTGGAGTTGCTTGAAGAAGTGCTCGTGCTTGACGCTCGGATCGATGTTCTTTTCCGGCGAGACGGTGCTGCAAAGCAGGAAGACGTCGATCCGGACGACGGCGGGGAAAGAGTCGGGGGTAGCATCAGGCGGCTGTTCCAGACCCAAATCCGCCGGCTTCGCTTCGAGCTCGGCCCGCCGGCGGAACGTGGCGGGACCTCGCTCTCCGCGCCGGCCGCCGTGCAGGCCAGCAGCGCTGCCGATACGACCAGCGTGATTGATTTCGGGTTAAAGCGGATCATCTCCGCGCCTCCTTGATACCTGGTTTCATGCCGGCCGGGCTCAAATCCAGGGCCATGACGCCGAACGACTGGCTGTCCACGGTGGTCCGCCACTTCGTTTTGCCGGTGGCGGGATCGAGCCCGGCCCGATCGCCGCCGAGCGCGGCGACCAGATGGTCTTCGCCGTTGATCCTGGCCAGGATCGGCGAGGAGTTCCCGGGACCGAAAGCTTCGCTCTTCCAAACCAGCTCCCCGATCTCCTGCTTGAAGGCGGCCAAGCCGGGGCCGGGGTTGCGGCGAGAGGGCCCGACATTGAGAATCACCGTGTCCTCGTAGGCGAGGGGACTCGCGCCGTAGCCGCGGTGGAGGTGGCTGGCACCCATTTCCGCCATCAGGTCGTGTGACCAGGGTATCTTCCCGGTCTTCTTGTCCAGGCAGTGCAACTGCACCATTGCCCCTACGGTGAAGATGCGGTCTCCCACGACTAGCGGCGTGGAGTGCGGGCCGGAGCCGTACTCGAGGTCCATGCCCTTTTTGGTCGGGGCGTCGTACGGTGTTTCCCAGACCGTCTCGCCCGTGTTCGCACTGATGGCGAGGACCGCGTCTTTGTCCCCGCGGCGGCACATGGTGTAGAGCGTGTCGCCGTCGAGGACAACACCATCGACGACGGCCCCCAGGTCGAGCGGAAACGCAACGACCTGTTCGAATGTCCCGCCGACCGCGGCGACGCGTACGAGCCGTTCCACCTGCACGGCAAGTATTTCATCGAACACGGCACCAGCTACACCTACGCCAGCGACAGCCGGGAGATCGACATCCCCGGTCAGCCGCCGATGGTCCCGACCTTTGGCATCCTGGGCTGCCGCGGCCTGCGCCTGACGCAGGTCAAGTACCCGGCCAAGAAAATCGTCTTCCAGGAGCCGGTCTTCAATCCGATGCTCAACCCCAAGGATCCGCGGGCCCAGTGGCATTACCGCGGCCGGTCGCACGGCAACCTGCTGCTGGCCGACGGGCACGTGGAGTTCAAATTCCCGCTCATCTTCGAGCCCTATTTCATCCCTGACGAAAACGAGCCATACTATTAGCAGTCCGCCGCAGAAGTCATGTAGCGTCCGTTGTTCTAGAGCAATTTCAGATAAAGTCCGTCGCTTGGGGAGGGCGAGCCGCAGCTCGGCAGGAGCCTCGCCCTCCCACTGAGTTGCGGCGCTCTTGGCTCGGCAGGAGCCTCGCCCTCCCGCTGAGCTGCGGCGCTCTTGGCTCGGCAGGAGCCTCGCCCTCCCGCTGAGCTGCGGAGTATGCGACTGCGCAACCTGCCACATTATCATTCAGGCCTGCAACGAACCGAGCGACGACGACGAAGATCAGGAGGATGAATCATCGTGAGGATTCCGCCCCTGGGCGGACTAGGCTCAGCGCTTGATCTGGCGCAGGAACTCCTGCACCTCGGGGACCGCCCCCTGGAACACTAAATACCCGTTGTACGGCTCGCGATCCGTAATCTCGTCGCTGATCGGCGTCAGCATCAGGTCGCGGACTTTTTCGGGCTCGTCCGTCTGCCCCAACACCCAGCACAGCTTCACGAACGCCACCTCGGGCAGCATATTGGCGGCGGGGACGATGCCGAGACCCATCAGTTCACGTCCGGTCTCGTAAACGTACATCTGCACGTAACCCCACAGCGTCTGGACCGTCATGTAGATGTGCACGCCCGCCGCCGTGGCCCGCCCGACGGCGTCGTACAGCGGCTTGTTGACGTGCCCCAGGCCGGTGCCGGCGATGATGATCCCGCGGTAGCCCATCTCCACCAGCGCTTCCAGGATGTCCGGCTGCATACCGGGGTAATAGTAGAGAATGGTTACCTTCTCCTCGAAGGCGGTGTTGATCTTCACATTGCGGTCGGAGCGCCGCCGCTTGAAGTCGTCCCGGAGCAACGTGATTTTGTGGGGGTCGATCATGGCCAAGGGGATGTCGCCGATGGTCCGGAAGGTTGAGCGATAGCTGGAGTGCATCTTGCGGACGCGCGTGCCGCGGTGCAGGAGGCAATACTCGTCCGAGGTGGGGCCGAACATGCACACCTGCACCTCCGCGATGTCACCCTCGGCGGCCGCCTTGACCGCGTTGATCAGATTGATGGCCGCATCCGACGAAGGCCGGTCGGAGGAGCGCTGCGAGCCGACCATGACGATCGGCACCGGGGGGTCCTGGATCATGAAGGTCAGGATGGCGGCGGTGTGGTGCATCGTGTCCGTGCCGTGGCCGATGACAACGCCGTCGATACCGGAGGCGATGGCCTCGCCGATGCGTTGTGCAAGCGTGATGTACTGCGGGGCGGCCATGTTTTCGCTGAATACGCCGAAGAGCTTTTCGGTTTGCAGGTTGCAAATGTCGGCCAGTTCGGGGACCGAGCCGTACAGCTCGCCCGGTGAAAACGCGGGAATCACGGCCCCGGTGCGGTAGTCGAGCCGGCTGGCGATCGTCCCGCCGGTGCCGAACAGCACCACGTTCGGCTTGGCCGGATCGCGCGGGAATTCCTTTTCGGGGATCTTGTAGTGTGCCTCCCGCCGGCCGTGCTCGGTCATCGCGGTGATCGTGTCGGCCGCGATGCCGACGTTGTACCCGCTATCCAGCTTAAGCACGATGTGCCGCTCGTCGGCGGTTTCCGAGCGGGGCAGAATGAGCCCCCGAAAATGCCCGCGGGCCGACTCGACCTCCACGTCGCTCCAAACCGAGACGCCGTGTTGCTCCAGCACGGCCAGTCCGAGTCCGCGATAGCCATTTTGAGCATTGTCACTCATGTCCGCGCCTTCACTTCGGTTTCTCCTTCCGGCGCTACTTGCAGCCGATCGTGAACCAGTTGTGCGATCCGCCGGCCCGCGAACCGCCCGAGAAACTCGCGCATCAGGAGGCCGATCAGGTAGCGACACATCTTCGTTGGGGTGGCGAACCGCGACTCGTCCAGTTGCCCGAGCTGGCGGGCCAGGTATTGCTCGATCTCCTCCTCGTTCGCCGGCGAGAGGTGCAGCTCCTCGAAAACCTTGGCCACCCGGGCCGCGCCGGTCTCCTCCGACGGTTCCCGCCCGGCCAAATAGGCGAGCACCTCGATTACGCCCTCGCGGGCCAGTCGACCCTCCGCGTGGGCTTTGAACACTTCGTGGATCTCCTCCTCGGTCAACCGCTCAACCGCCAAGCCCTCACGCTTAAAGGCCTTAAAGTACTGCATCAGCACGACAGCCGCGAACGTCGGATCGGTTTCCAGCTCGCTCACCAAGCGGTCAAACAGGTTGGCCCGCCGTGACGTGCACAGCGGCTGAAGCACGTCCTCCGGCAGATGCAACCGGCGATAACGATCCAAACGCTCCCACACATACTCCGGCAGCCGCGCTTTGATCCGGTCCAGCCGCGCCTGGTCAATCGCCAGCGGCGGCAGGTCCGTGTCCGGATACATCCGCTCGGCCCCGGGCAAGACGCGCTCAAACCCGTTGCTCCCGTCCTTGAGCCCTTGCCGCGTGTCGCTCGGCACTCCCTCGGTCGCCTCCCGCGCCCGAATGACGATTTCACGACAGGCACAGGCCGCGTCTTCCTCAGCACCCCACGCCAGTATCAACGTGTCCCCGTGCTGGGCCCGCATCTTCCGCCGCAGGTCCTTCCACTCGCGTCCCGCCAGCGATTCGGAGGCGGCGTCGGAATGGATGATGTTCGGGAGCCGGGTCAGGCAGGCGATGACCCGCGCGCGATCGGCAAACTCCTTCGCAAACGTGGTGTGCTCCTGGGTGGGCTCATTGAGCAAGGCCCCGAAGCCCTTGAGCAGCACGCACTTCACTACCTTGCCCTGGCCCAGGGCCGCCCGGATCGGCTCGTACTCCGATTTGGCCACGATCCGCGTCACGTCCTGCGTCGAGCATTGAAACGTCTCCGAGCGCACGCCGCGGGCACGAAGTTCGTCGCGGATGTATAGCAGGCTGCATTGCCGCCGAGCTTCGTTGTAAATCAGCCGCGGATTGCGCCAGAGTTGGGGTGTGCCCTTGATCTCGACCCGCGTGCCGCCGCTGACGCTGACGTTCACGTCCTGCCGCGCCGCGCCGTAGCCCGTTCGCACCTTGCCCGTGCTGCGGCACAACATGCGGATGATCTGCCCGACCTCGGCGGCCTCCTGGGGGGTGTGTATGTCCGGGTAGGTGACGGGTTCGATCAGCGGCATCCCGAGCCGATCGGTCAGGAAGACGCGGTCGTGACCGACATCCGAGACCTCGCGGCAGGCGTCCTCCTCGAGCCCAAGCTGCTTGATACGAATCTTGCGGCCCTTATATGGAATCCACCCGTCCACCCCCAGAATGGTCGTCCGCTGGAAGCCGGTCGGAATCGACCCGTCGAGGTATTGCTTCCGCGCGATGTGCAGCTCGCTGACCAGGTTCAGCCGCAGCAGCAGCGCCACCTCCAACGCGATATCGAGGGCCTCCTCGTCCATGAAGAACGGCGGCGTGTCGTCGAATTCGTACGTGCAAACCGTGTCATGATGGATGCGGTAGTAAATGTTTTTCTTGGTCTTCTTTTCCATCAGGGCCGTGCCGTCGTACTCACCCAGTTCCGACAACGTCGGCCGCATGTGCCGTAGAATCTCGGCGTCGTACTGGTTGCTGTAACGCCCGGCCGGGCAGCGGCAGAACAGCTTGCGGCGGGTCAGAAGCTGCTGATGCACCTCGAGCCCCACCTTGAGCCCGATGTCGGCATAGTCCTCGGGCGTCATCTCATGGAACGGCTTAAACGACAACGGCATAGGGTTACTTCTCCTGCATGTTAAAGACCTTTCATCTTAGCAAAACCAGAATGGTGCCGCAAAGCTCGGGCGATTCGTAAGCGGACGGGGGTGTGCATGGCAAAATCGGCGGAATCTTGGCGCCGGTGGCACCTATGAAGAGCGTTATCACTAATAGGTCCATGATGCAAAATAATGTCAGCACCAGAAAGCCCAACCACATTATCAGATGAAGATTTGGCTGACTATGTGTCTTTAGACGCTTTGTCATGTATACCAAGCCCAGCAGTCCTGAGAGATTCGCAGTGACGTAGTGAGCTACTGTAATACCCTTGCGCCGTGTACGCCGGATCGCTCGATAGGAGGCGAATCGCAGGTCAGGAGGCGGGATTGAATCACGGACCGGCCGGCCGCATTCGGGGCATCGGCCGGCCCACGCAAGTGTCCGCAGGTTGTAGCCGCACGTGCCACGGGGCAGGTCGTTGCCAACCGTGGTTGACGGGGGCTCGGAAGTGGGGACGCTGGTTGGCATGGTGTGCATTGTAAAAAGTCATGGTCGACGTCAGCGTTACATTTCCCCCTTTTTTTTCGCATCGAATGATTCAATCCTCCAGCTCGAACCGCCGGCGTAGCCAAGTTGTTATTTCGTCCAGCACCTCGGGAGCGATGGTCTGCTGGATCATGCCGTACTCGACGATCAGGCCGGTCGTCGCGTTCTGGAACATGTGATTCAGCCCGGGCAGCTCCTTCGTCGTCACGTCCTCATTGCCGGCGGCTTGCAAGGCCTTCTCGATCTCCGCCAGGTTCTCCTCTGGCGGCACTTGAAAGTCGAGCGACCCGCCCAGCGCCAGGACCGGACATTTCACCTTGCGCAAGGCGTCCCGCGGGTCGAGCCGCAGGAAGTAGAGCATCCACTTGTTCTGAAACGTCGGCAAGTGAGCCTCAATGGCCTCGGCGACCTGCTTCGCGGTCGGTTGTGACCCACCCCGAGCCAATTGAATTCTCAACAACTCGCCCAGCTTTTCGCGAATGACCTCTTCGTCGGCGCCGGACATTGCGGTTTCCAGCAGCGCGCCGTGCGCCTTTAGCTCTCGTTTGATGTTGGGCTCGGATACTCCCACCGCTCGTAGCAACGCTTTGGTTTGCATCCCCAGAATCTCATGTCCGGGCAAGCCGGGCCCGGCTAGTAAGACAATGCAGGCCACGTGCTTCGAGCGCGAGGCCACCAGCGGTGCGATGATGCCGCCTTCACTATGACCAAGCAGCCCGATGCGGCGCGCGTCGATCTCCAGCTGCTTTTTCAGGAAGCGCATACCGGAGATGACGTCGTTCGCGAAATCCTTCGTGGTCGATTCCGATGTCTTGCCGGACGAGCCGCCCACGCCGCGGTCGTCGACCCGCAGGACGGCGACGCCGTGCCGCGTGAGATGGTCGGCGATGACCAGGAACGGCTTGTGCCCGAAGATGGTCTCGTCGCGGTCCTGCGGGCCGGAGCCGGTGATCAGGATCACGACCGGATGCGGCTCCTCGCCCTCCGGGATGGTCAGCGTGCCCGCCAGCTTCGTGCCGTCCTTGGGGTTCTTGTAGGTCACGTCGCGCTGCTGGTAAGGGAACGGCGGCTTGGGCGTCTGCCACCGCTCGGGGCCGACGTTTTTCGCTTCCTCCTTCGTGATAAGCTCCATCGTGAGCGGGAAGGTCATACCGTGTTGTTTCAGATGGCCGGTGGCGGTCTTGCCGCCCGGATCACGCTCCGCCTCGAACACGGCCTTCACGCTCTTAATTGTGAATGTGATTTCGCTTTCGTTCAGGACGACGTCAACCAAATCCAGGTTCTTGGCACCCTGGATGGGAATGGAGATCTTGGCCGTGTACTGGTCGTTCTCCTTGACCGGGCGAAACACCACAACAATATCCAGCGGCGAGCCCGGGACGGCGACGTGCCCTTTCCACCATTGCTCGTCGCGGTCATCAGCCGCCGCTTGCGCTTTGTCTTGCGCCGTGGCGGGCAGGGCGACAATGATTGATACAGCAACTGCCAATGAGGCGCGCATCAGCAGTCGAGACATGGTTGGGAAGCTCATGGAATATCTCCTTCGGTTGTTACAGTTCAGCCGTTTGCAACAAGCTTTCAGCGGTCAGCTTTCAGCGTTCAGCCATTCGCGATGTACAGCAACCAGATTCCTAGTCTTGCTCATGTTCTCATAATGCTCCCATTAACGCGTTTTTTGTGAAATTCGGTCGTTAATGCTCGTTTTTTTGCTGATCGCTGATTGCTGACCGCTGAATGCTTCTCCCCGGTTCATACTACGGCCGGTACGGGGCCCGGCCGCTACTTACGGCCGGTACGGGGCCCGGCCGCTACATTCGCCATCGTGCAGTTAGCCCGAATGATCAGCATAAGCCAGACCGGCAACAGGGTCGCATGGTATAGTGTCACGATGAGCGCTACGACTTCCGCACCGGTCAACCATCAGCGAGCACTGCTGCTGCGCCTGCTCGCGCCCACCTGGGCCGAACGTAAGCGGATGTTCCCGGCACAGGCCTGGGTTGTTGTCATCGCGTCCTACATCGTCATCCTCTTTGCCTACATTTTCCCGCACGATTTCCGCAACGCATCGGCGGCGTATGTCTGGACGGCCTGGACGGCGTTCATGATCCGCACCTTCCTGTTCCACCTCGGGCTGCTCCTGACGCTGATCGTGATCGTCGCCGCCGTCGCGCGCCGCCGGCGGCTGCTCGGCGCCGGGCTGCCGCTGGTCGTATTTACCGTCGGACCGGCCATGTGGAGTTACTTGCCGCAGGAGCCGCCGCCCGCCGCCGGCGAAACGCTCACCGTGATGACGGTCAATCTCCTGCAACCGAACATGCGGCACGACGCGATCATCGCCGAGATTCAGGCGGCCGACCCGGACATCGTGTTCCTGCAAGAGTACTCGTCGCATTGGCTGCACGCGTTTACCGTGGCGCTGGGTAACGACTTTCCGCACCGTCATCACGCCGACCGTGAGGACTGCTTCGGCCTCGCGATCTACTCCCGCCAGCCATTTGTCGGCGAGGTCGACGACGAGTTGCCGCTCGGGGACCTCGGCCTGCCCCAGGCCCGCGCCGTGCTTCAGATCGACGGCCGCAACGTGGCGTTCTACAACATCCACCTCATGCCGCCGAAGAATCGGGCTTATACGGCCGAACAACGCCGAGCCTTCGCGGACTTGCTGGAGTGCCTGCGGCGGGAGGAGTTGCCGATCATCCTGTGCGGCGACTTCAACTTCACCAGCGCCAGCCCGTTTGCCGACGAACTGGAACGGCTGGGCTTGATCGACGTGCACCGACACAGCGGTAGCGACCGTGGAACGACGTGGCCGAACAAGACGATACTCAGCGTTCTGCCGGGCCTCCGTCTCGACCACATCTTTATCTCGCGGGAACTGACCAGCACGGCCAGCCGCACGGGCGTCGGCGAAGGCTCTGATCATCGGCCAGTGGTGGCGGAAATCGGCTATTACGCGATCCAACCCTGATGCTGTCACTTCCCAACCAGGCTGTCGACCGGCTTGACTTGGCCGAGACCGTCCAGTTCCTCGGGCCTCTCCGCAGGCTGCGATTCAGGGCGCGGGGGTACGACATTCGGTTCAACCTGTGGCTGGGAGGGCGGTTCAACACTGGGGGCGATTACCGATTCGGTCGGCGGCACCGTCTTCGATTCGGTCGGCGGCGCAACCTGGGGCTCGACCGGGGCCGCCGGCTGGGGGGGTGGCCCCTTCAGTTGCGTGGCGCGGGCCCGCAGTTCCGCCAAACTCCGCTCCACCTCCGCCGGCCACTTCCCCGGCGGATTGTCCGTCACCGCTTTCAGAAGAGCGAGCGCCTGGTCCACGCCTTCCGGCGTCAGCCGCGGTTCCACCTCGCTCTTGATCGTTTGCCAATAGGCCTTGTAGTCGGGCTCCGGGTTTCGGCTCCCCAAGGCCTGGGCGACAGCTTGGTCATACCGCCCGCTGCGCAATGACAACCGCAGCAACTCCAGGGCCACGCGCTGCTCCGAATCGCCGTCGTGCAGGTCGGCCAGCGCCCGGAGATACTCGGCGACCGCCTCGGCGGGCTGCTCAAGTAACACATGTTGAGCCGCAATCCGCGCGCGGATCGCCCCCAACCGGCCGCGGTCAACCGGCTCAGACTCCTGCACGACTCTCGCGATCCGTTGAAGAAGGTCGAGTGCGCGCTGTTTTTGTTGAGGGTCGTCCCCCGGCAAGCGGGCGAGCCACTCTTCGATTTGCGCCGGGTCGCGTTGGGACAACAGCGCCAGCACACCCCGCCACGCCGCCTGTCGAATCGCTTCGTCGGACTCGGGCGGGGACGACAGTCGATTCCACAAGGCCTGGAGGTGCTGATCGCTGGAACCAAGCACCGCCAGCGTCTCGATCGCCGTCTTCCGCACCCCGGCGTCCGCGTCGCTCGCCGCCGCCGCCAAGGCATCAGCCAGTTTCGGATCATTCAGGACGGCGATCCCACGGGCCGCGGCCTGGCGGACGGCCACGGCTTCCGCCTCGTCCAGCGCCGCCGCGAAGGCCGGCCCGAAGCCGACGTCGGCCATGTTCCCCATCGCCCATAAGACTCGCTCGCGCAGCGCCACCTGGGCCGGCTTGGTTTTCTCAAATACCCGCAAGAGGACCGCCACAACCTCGCCACGCTTCTCGTTGTGCAAGGCCCCGCGCTCGGCGAGACGTCCCAAGGCCGCCACGGCTTCCGTGGCACATTCCTCATCCGACTTGCCCAAGGCCCCCTCCAGCACGTCCAACAGCGCCTGGGTGGCGGGCCCGTCCCCCACATAGCCCAGTCCGTTGATCAAGGCCAACCGCACGGCGCGGCTCTGCGCCGCCGACAGCATGGCGATGAACGTTTCGGCGTCTTCGGCTTTACGGAAGCTAGCCACGGTTCGGACCGCCGCCGCCTGTTCTTGGGGCTCGGCGCTGCTCAGAAATTCGCGCACCCGCACGCTCAAGCCCGCCGGCAGGTCCCGCCCCTCGGCCAAGTGTGAATGAGTCAGCCGGAGTCCCAGCAGTCGGATCGTGGTCGAACTGTCCGCCATATAAGTTGTCAGCAGCATCCCGCGCTCCAGCTCAGACGCGCGGCGGAAGTTGGCCTCCAGGATACCTAAAAGCCGGGCCTCGACCGCTTCCAATCGCCCCCGCGTTTGTCGGGCTTTTTTCACCAACCGCTCGATCTGGAGCCGCTGCCACTGCTCATCCGTCAGATTGCGGCTGACCTCCCACCACTTCCGCGCCGCGGCAACGTCGAGGAAATCCATCGCCGTGGCCTGTTGGAGGGCCTCCAACGCGGCGCCGGCGATTTCCCCCTCCGGGTCCGCCAGGGCCTCGGCCAGACCGTTGATCGCTTCCCGCTGGGTCATGAACCCGAGGGCGGCGATCGCGCCCAGCCGGGCCTGCTGCGGCTGCTGGGTTGCCAAGGCCAGCTCTCGCAGGCGAGGAATCACGCCTCCATTCCGGTAGGCCGCCAATGTCTCCGCGGCGGCCGTCCGCACGTCGGCGTCCGCGTCCGCGAGCATCTCCACCAGCGGATCGACATAGGCGGCATCAAGGTACTGGGGCAATTCGGTCAGCACCTCTGCCACCGCGGCCTTGGCCGGCCCATTCCGGTCGCTCAGAATGGAGGCCAAACGCGCCGGCGTCTCAGCCCATCCTTGCACGAAGAGTTCCCGCACGCCGGTGCGACGCGTTTCCGCGGGGTTCTGTGGGTCCTCGATCAGAGCAAGCAAAGATTTGAGGCGCTCCTGATCGACGGCGGCCTGGGTAGTGGGCTGGGTCGCGGCGTCCTGGCCCGCGGCGGTCAACGCCGTCGCGACCAGAACCAGTACGCTAATTGCCACGGTCTTCCACATACGGCTCACCACCGGTGCCAGGCTATTTTTGCGCATATGCAGACCCGCTTCTCCCGCAACCGTTAGTTATACACAGCCCATAATAAGTCAACTCGGCTCCGATGGGTGGCACGGCCGTGTCGGCCGTGAATACCACGGCTGACACAGCCGTGCCACACAGCCGCAGGCTAACACAATGCCAATATGCCACACAACAGTGTATCGTGCAACTTTGCGGTGGCCCGCTCTCCGATAAGATAATGGCGCCGTGTTGGATGTCGTGGCGTGGTCCCTGTTGAAGGCTGCCCGGGGACCGCGTATGCTATTTGCTCGCATAGGATCATCCGGCGGCCAGCCGGTTGGCGAGCATCAATACAGACGGGCGCGCCGGGCCGGAGAAGCGGCCGCCCGCCTGCAAAGGATAAAGTCATGAGACGAAGCACCTTGGTCGCCCTCACAGTGATCGTTAGCCTGGGTGTGGTGAGCGCCGAGGCCGGACTGTGGCAAGACATTTACCTCGGTCTGAATTACGCCGCCACGCCCACCGGCTCGCCCGTTTTCACCACCGCCGACGGCACGCAGGTCAACGGGGCCCGTTCCGGACGGGTGCGGATCGTTCCCAATGGGGTCGTCGGGCGCGGCTACCGGGTCGAGTTCGACCGCGCGTTCGGGGTCGATTCACGCGGGCGTCCCGAGACGCTCCGCTTCGCCTGCGGCGCCGAACTCATGCTCCAAGGCAGCATCCAGGCCACGGCCGGCTACACGACCGGCTTCAATGACAAATACAAGTGCGGCCACGCCGAGATGACCGTGAACAACCTGCACTATGGCCTGCGAACCAAGGCCGGCCTGCAAGACGTCGAGCTGTTCGGCACCCTCGACCTGATCAACGCCCTGGAGATCAACCCGCTCGGGTTCTACAGCCTCCGCCTTAACATCAGCAATACAAATTCACGCTTAGAACTCGACGGCCTGGTCATCCGCGACGAAAAGGACATCAACTTCGACATCGGCCCCATCGTGGTCGAGGGGAACATCTTCGTCGACGCAACCCTGGCTCTGCTGACCAGTCTGGGCGTGGATGTTTCCGAACTGGAACAGATTTTCCCCCAATCGCCGATTGACCGCATCGACGACGCCATCGCGGAGCAGCTTCAGACCACCGTCGTGGCCGGCGAACTAGCCGAAGCCGACCTGGCCCCGTTGCTGCTGGACAGCGTTTTTCAACAGGACGAGGATGCGCTCCAACAATTGGTCGAGGAATTGATCGCGTCCTCGGGCGACCTCACCGACGGCACGGCCGCGAAAACGGGACCGGAACCCGGGGCCGTGCCGGAACCCGGCACCCTGCTGCTGGTGCTCGGCGGCGCCACCTTGTGGTGCGCAAAACGCCGCCGCTGAACTCCGTCCGATTCCCTTCCTCTTGTCAAGCGCGGCGAATGGTCTCGATGATAAACAGCGGCCGCCCTTTGCTCTGTTCGTAGAGGCGGCCCAGGTACGCGCCCAGCACGCCCAGCACGAATAGTTGGACACTGCTGAACAAGGCCATGACGCCCAGGACGGCGAGCCGGCCCGCCCCGGCATGACTCCGCAGCCCGGCGACCACAGCCCAGACCAGCAGCAGTAACCCAACCAGCACCGCAAGCAATCCAAGGATGTTGGCCAGTTTCAGCGGCCAGGTGGAAAAAGAGACCAGCGCGTCCATGGCCAGACGGAACATCTTGCGGAAGGGGTATTTGGTTTCGCCGGCAAAGCGGGCGTCGCGGTCGAACAGAAACGGTTCCTGCCGAAAGCCGATCCAACTGACCATCCCACGGATGAAGCGGTGCTGCTCGGGCATGGCTTGGAGGACATCCAACGCTGGCCGGCTGATTAACCGGAAATCGCCGGTGTCCGCGGGGATGGGTGTCTCGCTGAGCCGGTTGAGAACCCGGTAGAAGGCCGCCGCGGTCCAGAGCTTGAACCGGCTCTCGCCGGCGCGGTGCCGCCGCTGGCCGTAGACCACGTCGGCCCCGCGGTCCATGATCTCCAGCATCTGGGGCAGATGTTCGGGAGAATCCTGCAAATCGGCGTCGATGATCAGCACCCTCCCGCCGCGGCAGACGCTCAGACCGGCGGTCAGTGCCAACTGGTGCCCGTGGTTGCGGGACAGCTTCACTAGCACCAAGTGCGGATCGTGCTCAGCCAGCTCATTCATCAATCGCCACGTGGCGTCCTTGGAACCGTCATCCACCAGCACGATCTCATAGCTCTGCGTGAGCTGCTCACAGACGGTCGACATCCGGCGGTGAAACTCCGACAGCACTTCTTCTTCGTTAAAGCACGGTGCGACGACCGACAGGGCCGGCCGATCGTTTGAGTCGGCTGCTGGGTTCGGGTGGTCCACGGGCTCTGTCATTCCGGGCTCTTCCTCGACTGATAACCGGGATGCGGTTAAGCAATCACGATAGCGTGCCTCGATCCGCGTCGCCAGTGAGACGCACGTCGCCTAGCAATCCGGGTAGTGTAACCCTATGTTGTGGTATTTGATTTTTTGGGGCTCACGACGTCTCTCGCATTCGGGACCGTCCCGCACGATCGAGACCTGCGTTTATCGCTTTGGTGCGGTTTACAGCACTTGATTACGGTTTCCCCGCGCTTACCCGATGCACCAACGCCGTATCCGTCCCGCCGGGCGTGGTCGGTTTGGTCGAGGTGACGACCACAATCAGTTCGCCCGGGGCGGCCAGGTGGCGTTCGAGTAACAAACCGTCGAGGGCGGCCGCCATCTTGGCGGGGTGGTCCAGCGGCTCGACACGGATCGGGATAACGCCAAACAGCAGGTTCATTTGTCGATACACACGCTCGTTATACGTCAGTCCGACCACGGGCATCGGCAGACGATGCGTGGCGACCCGCCGGACGGTCGCGCCGGTCGCCGACCAGACGGCCACCAGCCGGGCTTGCAGGTCCAGGGCCGCCTGCACT
>JAGMDK010000025.1 GCA_023128695.1 Phycisphaerae bacterium | reverse complement strand
CAGTACGTTCGATTTCCTCCGGGGCACGGCTCGGCAGGAGCCTCGCCCTCCCAGCAGGTTCGATTTCCTCCGAGGCACGGCTCGGCAGGAGCCTCGCCCTCCCGATCTCGATGTGGCCGCACGGTGACACGCACGTGGAAAGCGGCTATGATAAAGAGAAGGTAATGGCGACGCCGCCGACAGAGGCCGCGCCGTCAAGGCAATGACAATTTCAAGAGCGGGCGCATTCGTGCGCTATGACAAGGATGGCATCATGCAGACCGTCTGCTCTGCCATGGGAGGACAAACATGCGCAATTCCAGCACCAGCACCAGCACCAGTTCCGTCGCAGTCGCTTTAACCGGCACCTTTTTCCTGCTCGCCGTCGAGTTCGGGTGGGCCCAGCTTACGCCGGCGGATATCGACGCCCTGCGGGCACAAGGTGCCGCGGAGGGCTGGACCTTCACGGTGGCCGAGAACGACGCCACCCGCCGCCCGCTGCACGAGTTGTGCGGCGCCGTCGAACCCCCCGGCTGGCGCGAACAGGTCCGCTTCGATCCCTGCGAGCCGACCCGCGGCCTGCCCGACACGTTCGATTGGCGAGATAACGGCGGCGTCAATTACTGCTCCCCCATCAAGGACCAGGAGAGCTGCGGAAGCTGCTGGGCGTTCGCCACGATGGGCTCCGTCGAGAGCGCCATCAAGATCCGCGAGGGCGGCAACTTCACGAACCTCTCCGAGCAGTGGCTCATCAGTTGCACCGACGCCGGCAGTTGTGAGGGCGGGTGGCACACCGAGTCCTACCAATACCTCCGCTGCAACGGCTGGCCCAGCGCCTGTGGCTTCAGCGGTGCCGTGCTGGAGAGGGATTTCCCCTACGAAGCTGCCGAGCCCCCGTGCAATAATTGCCCCTATCCCCACCCCTATTGCATCGATTCCTGGGCCGCCCTCGGTCCGAGATGGGGCATCCCCAGTGTGGAGCAGATCAAGCAGGCCATCCTCGAGCACGGCCCCGTCTCTACATGCGTTTACGTGGACTATCCTTTTCAGGCCTATGACGGCGACGTTTTCAACGCCTGCACCAACAACCAGCCGATCAACCACGCCGTCGTTCTCGTGGGCTGGGACGACAACCAGGGCACCAACGGCGTCTGGTTCCTGCGCAACTCCTGGGGGCCTTACTGGGGCGAAAACGGCTACATGCGGATCGAGTACGGCTGCTCCCTCATCGGCTACGCCACCTGTTATGTCGACTACACCCGGGCCGATTGCAATACCAACGGCGTCCGCGACACCGAGGATATCGCCAACGGCACCAGTGCCGACTGCAACACCAATGACATCCCCGACGAATGCGATATAGCCAACGGGACCAGCTACGACTGCAACCTCAACGGCGTCCCGGATGAGGTCGACATAGCCTGGCCGCTGCCGGAGATGCGCGACGACGTCGCCGCCGTATATGGCTGGATCGAAATCAGCGCTACCGGCACGCCACTCAATCTCGAGGACGACGGCCACGCCGAAGTGCCCATGCCTTTCGAGAACGGCTTCTTCAAAGGCGATTGGGTTCAGGTTGGGAACAACGGGGCCATCAGTCCCGACGCCCCGCCGGATTTGATGCCCGACAACGAACCCATCCCGAACAGCCTCCTGCTGGGCAGCGAGCTGACCTTTGCCCCGTTCTGGGATGACCTCGATGAAACCGCCGGCAACGTCTATTGGCAGACCATCGGCACGGCCCCCGAGCGCACCTTCATTGTCGAGTGGCACAATCGGCCGCACTGGCCCGGCGATACCTTCGTCGACGGCGTCACCTTCCAGGTTCAGGTGTTCGAGCGCCCCGTGGACCGCGTCTTCGCGCAGTATCTATACCTCGACACCGACTTCCAGGAGCCCGCGTTCGATAACGGCGCCTCCGCCTCGATCGGCTTCCAGCGTAACGGCCGGTACGGCGACATGTGGTCGTTCAATCAACCCGGCGCCGTCACCCCGGCGACGGTCCTCTCCGTGCAGGCCCCGTCCGACCCCTTATGGCCAGATGAAAACAACAACGGCGTCCCGGATGCGTGCGAAGGAGACTGCAACACCAACGGCATCCCCGACGAAGATGACATCGCCTCCGGCTTCAGCGACGACTGCCAGCCCGACGGCGTCCCGGACGAGTGCCAACTCGCGGACAATGACTGCGACGGCAATAGCGTCCCGGATGATTGCCAGCCGGACAGCGATTCCGACGGCGTCATCGATCCCTGCGACGCGTGCCCAACCGATCCCGCGAAGACGGAGCCCGGTTATTGCGGCTGCGGCGTCTCCGACCTCGATTCGGATTCCGACGGCCTGCCAGATTGTGCCGACGGCTGCCCCTATGATCCGCAAAAGACCGAGCCCGGCATTTGCGGCTGCGGCATCTCCGATTCCGGCCCCGACACGGACGGGGACGGTACGCTGGACTGCATCGACGGATGCCCCTACGACTCCGAGAAGACCGAGCCCGGCGTGTGCGGGTGTGGCATATCGGAGATCGATTCGGACGGCGACGGAACGCCGGATTGCAATGATTTATGTTCGTTTGACCCCAATAAGACCGCCCCGGGCAAGTGCGGCTGCGGCGTCCCGGAAACTGATTGCGGCGATTCGACCTCTGATGATCAGGGGAATGACGAGCCGGCACCCGACAAACCCGCGGCGGACGATCCCTTTGTGAAAGATATCTCCGCGAACGAGCCTTCCGTCTGGCCGGTCCCGTTTTTGCCGACCCCGCTCGATTCCTCAACTGATGCCGAAGGTACCGGCGACTCGCAACCGGCTACCACCGATACCGGCGAAGAAGGTGAGGACGAAGAAGATTCGTCACTAGCCCTCTCTGCCGTGCCGCCCCCCACGGGTCTATGTCCAATGACGAGCATGGTCATGATCGGATTGACGCTGGCCGGCTTGGCGCGCTTTCGGCACACGCACAGTCACCGCCGGTCGCGGGGCGGCTAGTGCCTGCCAGATCTTCGCCGCATCGTGCAGGGGTCGGACTTCATGTGTGCGGAGGTACTGCACGCCCGTCTGGGCCGCCCAGAGTTCGGTCGCCAGTGTGCCGGCCAAACGCTGATCAACCGGGCGCGGCTCCTCGACGCTGCCCAGCAGGGCCCCGATGAACGACTTCCGAGACGTGGAAATACACAGCGGCAATCCCAACGCGGCGATGCGGTCAAGGTTTCGCAACACCGCCAGGCTCACCGCGGGGTCACGGCCAAGGAAAAAGCCCATCCCCGGGTCGAGGATCAGCCGTCGCCGCGCGATTCCCGCCGCCTCCAGTTCCACAAGGCGGCGTTGGAAGAAGGCGACGATGCGAGCGACGATGGTCGCCGGGTCAACCGCATGGCGCTGGGCTCTGGCACGCGCGGCGGTGGAGTGCATCAGGATGATCCGCGCATCCGAATCGCGCAGGGCCGCGACCGCCTCGGCGTCGCGCAGGGCCGTCACATCGTTGATGATTTCGACGCCGAGCTCCAGGACCGCCCGGATGACGGCCGGCTTGTACGTGTCGACCGAAATCCGCCCGCCGGCGGTTCGCAGCGCTTTGATCACCGGCGTCAGGCGGGCGATCTCTTCGTCGGCCGGGACGTCCTCGGCGTCCGGATGGGTCGATTCGGCCCCGACGTCAATGAAGTCCGCGCCTTCGTCAATAAGCCGGCGGGCCTGCGCGAGCGCCTGCTGCGGCTCGAGGTACCGCCCCCCGTCGGAGAACGAGTCGCGGGTGACGTTGAGAATTCCCAGAATCCGCATGGCACACACTCAGCCTGCCTTACCGTGTGGCACAGGCTTCCAGCCTGTGAACGTGTGACACAGGCTTCCAGCCTGTGAACGCGTGACACAGGCTTCCAGCCTGTGGGGCCACCAGCAAGCCTGTCCTGAGCGAAGACGAAGAAATGCCGGTGCCACACCTGGTCGCAAGATTGCGCACGGTCATTGTAATTCACTGTTGCCTCGACAGCTCAACCAGGTGAGCATCAACATAGTGGGTGGG
>JAGMDK010000249.1 GCA_023128695.1 Phycisphaerae bacterium | reverse complement strand
CCCAAAAACCGCGGCAGTGCCATTCACCACTGTTCCTCAATCTGTTCCGCTTGATCGTATGTGACGAGCACGCGTTGCTTGTCCCCAGGGCGTGTCCTTACAAACATGAATTGCCCACAGTGCGGGCACTTCTTCTTCCGGCCAGGCATCTTATCGAGATGCTGATCGCAGTGAGGGCAGATGGCATCGGGATTACCAATCGGTTCGTTCTTCAATCTGGATATCCTCCTTTACCTGCCTTGAGTTGTGACGCCGCGACGGACACACAACCGGCCAGCAGCGCAACGGCCCACGGCATGGTCATGCCGTGAAACCTACTGCTCTTGCACCCAAATCAATGAACCAGCAAGGACACGTGAACCCCCGACCTCATTGCCGCGTAGATCAATGATGCTGATCCGAGCCTTGTCCGGTTCCTTCGGCGATGCAATGCGGGCCCACGCCTCCCATAGCGTCTGGGCATAAAGCCTGACCAAATTGTCGTCCACCGAGCACGGTGCCCGGCGGACGCCGACATTGTACGGGAGCCGTTGCGGTAGTACTACTAGGCCCGGCAACCCCGCCACCCCGCAGACGCCACGACGTGGCCCGACGCCTACCCCTGCTACCCATCACACCAGCCGTGTAGGGTGCGCCCTTGACGCACCAGTATGTTCGGAATACTCAGGAATTGGTGCGTCAGGGACGCACCGTACTCAATCACGGCAGTAATTACGCCATGTCGGATCGATGACCCGACCTACGTCTTTGTCACTTTGTTACCTTGTTACTATGTTACTGTGCTACGACGACGTGGAACATGCGGGTCCAGAAGACCCACGCCACGGGGGCGGCCAGCAGGGGGGAGTCGACCACGTCCAGGACGCCGCCCAGGCCGGGCAGGGCCTGCCCGGAGTCCTTGACGGCGGCGTCGCGTTTCAGCAGGGAGGCGCACAGATCGCCGCCGGCCGAGAACAGGCCCAGCAATAGGCCGAGCAGCAGGAGGGCCCAGGGGTAGGCGTCGCGTTCCCGCAGCCGTACCAGGCCGGAATCGTCCAGCCAGTAGCCGATGACCACTGCGCACACGATCGTAATCACAATGCCGCCGGCGAAGCCCTCCCACGTTTTCTTGGGGCTCAGCCAGGGGACCATCTTGTGGCGTCCGATGAGCCTGCCCGTGAAGTACGCCCCGGTGTCGGTCATTTTGACCAGGAAGCAGGAGAACAGCAGGACCGCCACGCCCGCGCTGCCGCCCACCTCCATCCGCAGCTTGGTCATGAAGCCCGCCAGGCCGCCGGCATAGAAAATGATGAAGATCGTGATGGCCAGGTTTTCCATCGTGTTTTCGGTGCCGCGGCGGACCGCTTGCAAAAGAAACACGCAGCTCAGCGCGATCGCCATCCAGAGCAGCCCCCACGACTCGTCATAGCCGCCCGTGAGGGGGGACAGATTGAAAGAAATGTATGGCCCGATCACCAGGACGGCGGCGAAGAACTGGGCCGTGGTCCCGAACGGGCGATATCCCCGGGCCCGCGCGAAACCGACCAGCTCGTACGTGGCCAGCACGGTCAGCACCAGCACAACCGCTGTGCAGATCGCGCCATTGCAGAGCCAGGCTACCAGATCGAAGGCGTGTTCCGGCGGGGGTTGCTCCTTGCTATGCTCCGGGGCCAGGTAGCCGTCGAGCAATAGCAGGGCGATGATCAGGGCGGCCAGAGATAACCCGACGATTAATCGTTTTCGCATCTTGGATTACATTTACCCGAGCTTCCCGGAGTTTGTAAAGAACCCCCGGGTAGCCCATTTCAGAATCACTGGGTACCCCACCGCTCATGCCCGTCGTCTCCCTACAACCGTGCGTGCTCGAAACGTTGATTTAGCATATGCTCCACAACTGGAAATCTATGGCAAAGGCCGTTCCAATTAAATCGACAGGCCCTAAAGCGATGGGCCACCCAAGCAACAACGATAACCCAACGAATCAGCGTTGACAGACCAATAGTACGAGCATCACGAGAACATGAGCGAGGCTAGGAACCTGATCGCCGTACAGCGCGAATGGCTGACCGCTGAAAGCTGATCGCTGAAAGCTTCTTGCAAACGGCTGAGCTGTGACGAATAATCCAAAAGGGGGTATCCGGTTGACGC